>NZ_RZSU01000153.1:0-12240 GCF_003997585.1 Mesorhizobium sp. M5C.F.Cr.IN.023.01.1.1
ATCCACACCTGCGGATTGTTGCCGAAATAGCGCATGGCGATGGCGCCCGCCTCGCGGGCGGCGTCGCGCAGCAGTGGCAGATCCTCGCGAGCCCCGGCGGAAGTGACCTGGTCAAGCTCCGGCAAGGGTCATGCCTTCGATCAGAAGCGTTGGTGCGGCGGTGCCGAAATTTCGATCGAGATCGCTCGCCGGAACCATGTTGAGGAACATGGACTTCAGGTTCGAGGCGATGGTCACTTCCGCAACCGGATAGGCGAGCTCGCCATTCTCGATCCAGATGCCGGAAGCGCCGCGGCTGTACTCGCCAGTCACCATGTCGACGCCCTGGCCGAACACTTCGGTGACGTAAAAGCCTGATTTGAGCGACTTGATGAGGTCTTCGGGCGTCCGCTCGCCCGGCTCGATAGCGAGGTTGGTTGATGACGGCGAGACGGAGGAGCCATTGCGCGAACCGCGCCCATTGGTGGTCAGCCCCAATTCCCGCGCGGCCGAGGTTGAGAGGAACCAGTGATTCAAAACGCCCTTCTCAACCATGAGCAGCTTTTCGCCCTCGATGCCTTCACCGTCGAACGGACGCGACGCCTGGCCGCGGAGCCGGAGCGGCTCGTCGGTGACGGTGATCGCGGCCGCCGCCACCTGCTTGCCCATCATGTCGCGCAGAAAGCTGGTCTTGCGCGCGACGGACGCGCCGTTGATGGCGCCGGCGAGATGACCGGCAATGCCGCGGGCGACGCGCGGGTCGAACACCACATCGACCGGCCCGGTCGCTGCCTTGCGCGCGCCGATGCGCCGCGCGGCGCGTTCGCCGGCTTTGCGGCCGATGTCCTCGGGCGCGTCCAGGTCGGAGAAATGCTGGCGCGAGGAGAATTCATAGTCGCGTTCCATGCCGGTGCCCTCGCCGGCGATCACGCTGGTCGAGCGCGAAAAGCGCGACGCGACGTAGTGGCCGACAAAGCCGTGCGAGGTGGCGAGCACCAGCCCGCCAAGCCCGGCGCTGGCGCCGCTGCCGGCCGAATTGGTAACGCCCTTGACGGCAAGGGCCGCCGCTTCCGCGGCCAGCGCCGCTTCCTTCAACTGGTCGGCCGAGACTTCCGTCGGATCGAACAGATCGAGGTCGCGCGGCTTCCTGACCAGCAAGGCCGGATCGGCGAGGCCCTGATAGGGATCTTCCGGCGAGACTTTCGCCATCGCCACGGCGCGCTCGGCTAGCGCTTTCGGGTCGGAGGCAGCGGTTGCCGAGACGCTCGCCACGCGCTTGCCGACGAAGACGCGTAGCGAAACATCCTCGCTCTCGGACGCCTCGGTGCCCTCGACCTTGCCAAGCCGCACCGACACGCCGGTCGAACGGCCGCGCACCGCAACCGCGTCGGCGGCGTCGGCGCCGGCCCGTTTGGCAGCCTCGACCAGGGCCGCGACGCGGTCAGTCAATTTCGCTGAGTCCAGCGTATCGGTCATGTGCATAGTCCTGTTTTTCCGCCGGGGCGGCCGCTCCGCACCATCTATTGTTCCGATGTGGCTTGTGCAATGGCAGAAGTGGCAAGCAGGATAGATCGGCCAGCAGACACTCGGCTTTAAGCGGCATGATCGGAGCGGGTCCTCAAAGGCTGCTTCGCAGCGATTTCGGACTGGCCGACGGCCCTTTGACGCCGTGCTCCGACCACATGCGGACGTGCGATTGCGGTAACGCCCTTGTCCTTTCCACTCATGATCGGCACCTGACCGAAACCGCTAAATTTAGCGATTTCTTGTATGTCCTTGGAACTTTGTAGCTTGCCTTCCAGTTTCAGTTGCATGCGAGACTCTGTGATCCAAAACATCAGGACTGCGGTGACCGTATCGCCACCGCGCTACTCGCTGGTCCTTCCCATATACAATGAAGAACAGGTGCTGCCTCGGCTGATCGAGCGGATCAGTTGGCTGGTTGGCCGGTTGGACGGAGAAACAGAGGCCATTTTCGTCGATGACGGAAGCCTCGATGGAAGCGTTGAATATCTTCGAAACATGCTCGCTGTCGAGCCGCGCTTCCGGCTGATCGAACTCTCCCGCAATTTCGGCCACCAGGTCGCGATCACCGCCGGCATGGACGCGGCTGCGGGCGACGCCGTCATCGTCATGGATGCCGACCTGCAAGACCCGCCGGAGGTGGTTCTCGATCTGGTGGCGAAGTGGAAGGAAGGTTTCGAGATCGTCTATGCCCGCCGTGTCAGACGTGAGGGCGAATCCTGGTTCAAGCGCATAACGGCCAGCCTCTTCTATCGTCTGCTGGAGAAAATGACGTCGGTCGACATCCCGCGCGACGTCGGCGATTTTCGCCTGGTCGGACGCAAGGCGCTGGAAACCTTCAAGCAAATGCCCGAACACGACCGCTTCGTCCGGGGCATGTTCGCCTGGATGGGGTTCAAGCAGACGGCGGTGCCTTTCGAACGCCCCGCGCGGCCCCTGGGCCAGACCAAATACCCATTCTGGAAGATGATGCACCTTGCCGTACACGGCATCGTCAGCTTCTCCGAGAAACCGCTGCGCCTGGCGCTGTGGGGCGGATTGGCAATTTCGGCGCTTGCGGTAGTGTTCGGTGCTTACGCCATCTTCGCCTGGATTTTCGAAACCGGCATCATAGCTGGCTGGACATCCACGGTGGTGATCGTGTCGCTTTTGTGCGGCATCAATCTTTTCATGACCGGCGTGGTCGGGCTTTATGTCGGCGGCATCCACGCCGAGGTCAAACGCCGTCCGCTTTACGTGATTGACCGAGTCACCGGCTTCGATAAGGCGATGCGTGCCACCGCCGCCTCTGGAGAGAGCCGTCGATCGTTTCGAAAACCCAGGAACGGAGCCTCGGCTGATGGCCGAACTCTTCGACAGCTATAAATCCGATTATGGCGACTTGGTCGAAGGATCCATCCGGTTTTCCGGGCTGAAGCACGACTTCTTTCTGATCGCCAAAGCCGACCTGCTGCGGCGTCTCGTGGTCGAGCGAAAGCTACGACGGGGGGGCGCGAGTGTGCGGGCGCTGGATGTCGGTTGCGGCGTAGGGTCGCTCCATCCCTATCTCGAAGGCGCTTTCGAGAGCCTGGATGGCTGCGACGTCTCGGAAGAATCGATCCTGCGCGCCGGCCAGGACAATCCACGTGTGACCTACACGACCTGCACGACGCCGAGCCTGCCTTATGGGGACGGCGCGTTCGATCTGGCTTTCGCCAGTTGCGTCATCCATCATGTTCCGCCCACCTCCTGGCTCGATTTCTTCCGGGAGATGCGGCGCGTCGTGCGGCCGGGCGGCGTTGCCTGCATCATCGAGCACAATCCCTATAACCTGCTGACGCGCCTTGCGGTGTTCCGGTGTCCGTTCGACCAGGACGCGGTCCTCCTCAACGCAGCCAAAGCAACGTCCCTCTTTCAGAAGACGGGATTCAGGGATATCCGATCCGAGCACTTCCTGCTGCTGCCGTCGGCCAGGCCCTTTGCCAGAAGACTCGAGCGCCTGCTCGCGCCCCTACCGCTCGGAGCCCAGTATGCGTGCAGTGCGCATGTCTGAGGACCGATCGACCGCCGGCGCCGGGCTGAAGCTGCTGGCGCGCTTCGGGTTGGTCGGCATCGCCGCGACGATCCTGTACGCCGTCTTGGCTATCGCTTTGGTCAAATCGGAATGGATCGGCTTCTCGCCTGTCCAGGCGTCGCTTGCGGCTTACGCCGCGGCTGCCGTGTTTTCGTATTTCGCCCACAAATCAGTAACCTTCATGTCGAGCGGATCGCACCGGTCGGAAGCTGCGCGTTTTCTGCTGCTGACGGCGACAGGTTTCGCCGTGGCTTACGCGGCGCCGGCGCTTTTGACGGCGAAACTCGGCCTGCCGCCCATCATTGCCATTCTGGTTACATGCCTGCTTATTCCAGCGGTCAATCTGCTCATGCTCGACCGATGGGTTTTTGCGCAGCGTAGACCCGGCCAGCAAGGCGACCGCTCTACCTAATCCACCTCAATGGCATCCAGCCGGAACGACACCAGCTTGATCGAGCGCTTATAGATGTTGCTGGCGGCCGGAGTTGGCGGAATGCCGTCGAGATAATCGAAGGCAATTTCGAGTGTATCGGCCTTACCGAACGGCGCCGATGGAATGACGAACGAGACCGTTCGGGGTTCTTTACCTGACAGCGTCACCGCATGCGCCCGAACACCGTTCACCGAGATCACAACCCTCTGCGTGATCTGTGGAGGACGAATGACGGCGGCCATCTGCAGCGTGGCTGTCAGCCCGTTGCGCAGCGGCGGTATCTTCACGCGGAGCCGCGAGGTCTCGCCCAGGGAATGGGTGCCGTCGGCGACGGGTCCTGACCAGCCGCAGACCTTTATGCCGGCTGCCTGCTTGGCGCCTTCGTTCCGGAACGATACCGTCTGACCAAGTGTGTAGCTGCCGACGGCCTCGCGATTGAGGCAGGTCGTCGTCCGATCGATGTAATAGGCGCGATAATCGGCATTGACGTTTGGATTGAGAGCAAGCGCAAGGATGACGATCTCGGACCCGGCCAGAACCGCCGCGAGCGCGTAGCCGCCGAGCGAGGCGGCGCGTCTGTAAGGCCCCAGAATGTCAGACCAAGGCAAGGTAGCCTCCGATCCACGCCACCGTCGTGAAATAACAGGCGCCGAGGAAGAGAACCAAAGCTGCGAGCCAAATGAGCCTCGACGCCGACAACAGGACGACGAGCATCATTGTCAGAGGCGCGAGCCCAATGACATATCTGACCATCGAGGCCAGATTGGTGATCAGCGGCAGGATGATGCAGAGCGCGCAGAAGAGTGCCGCGCCATATTGCCTGCGAGCCGCCAGAACGGCCGACAGCGCCAATCCGGTGATCGCGGCCAGCGCGCTCCATTGCGGCGCCGTGGGCAGCCATCCGGTGGTCGGAACAGCTGAGAGCCCGTCCCATAGAAAGACCAGCGGATTGCCGGCCACGCGTCCGAAGGCGCGCTGGATGTGCAAGAACGCAAAGCCGTCCCCGACCGTAAGGTAAAGAAACAGGATGTAAGCAAACGAACCGGCAGGCGAGATGAGGACAGCGACCAGCAGATCCGGCCGGCCAAGCACCCAGCGCGGGAAAGACAGCGTCGACCCGCCCTGCTCGCGGTGCTCCCTGAATATTTGAATCACGGTCGCAAATACGACGAAGACCCCGACGAGCCTGGTCGCCGACAGCAGCGCGGATGAAACACCCGCGGCGAGATAGCTGGAGCGCTTGAGCGCCAGAAAAACGCACGAGGTCAGGAGCACGAAAAGAGGTTCGCTCAGGAAGGTCGTGAAGTGAAAGGAGAACGGGCCGCTCAGCAGAAAAGCGCAATACAGCACATAAGCGCGCATGTTCTTGTCCAGCAGCGGCCATGCCACCAGACAGGCGGCGTAGCTGCACGCAATCGATGTGATCGTCGCGATCAGTATCGTAGGGAAAGGGAAAACAGACCGGATCGCCGCCACCAGCATCGGGTAGAGCGGGAAGAAGCCCCAGCGACCGACATTGCTGTGGTCTGGAATGGGAAAGCGCTCGTAACCTTGTTCGCTGATGCCGATATACCAGGCGCAATCCCAGCGGCAGAGCGCACGGGCATAAGCCTCGAAACCTGTTTCCTCCGACACAGAAGCAAATGCTGCATAGCGAATAGCCAGTCCGCTGATCGCGAACAGCAACGGCACCGCTGCGACGGTCAGGACCATGGCGCGAGCGCCAGCGCTCGCACGCGCGACATCTTCGAGCGCCAACTCTGCCTCCACCCATTCGAGTGGCTGGCGCCACTCTCCCCTCTAAATTAGCGCCGCCGGGGCAAATTCAAGACATCCCTTTCGTCGGCGGCATCATCTTCGTCCCCGGATCACGAGTCTCTCAGCCAGACGAGCATCTCGCCGGGATCGCGGTTGTCCCAGGCAAAATACGGCACGGCGGTGATTTTTGCTTCCTCCACCGCCGGCGGTTCGGGGCGGTAGAGGCCGCCGTCCCAGCCTTCAAACACCTCTTTCCTGGCAACAGCCGAAAGCGTCACGACGCCGCCCAGAAGGTTCGGCTCCTCGCACGCCTCGATCTGTGCCGTCCGTGGCAAGGCGATGCGGTGCAGCTGGCCGGCATTGTCGGTCTCCTCGACGCAATAGATCAGCGGGCCGCGGGCAAGCGCGACGCGGCCGATATCCTGCCGCACCTCCGGATTGGCGTAGAGACGGTTGACGGCCATTTCGAGATCTAGCTCGACTTGATCGCCCTTGCGCCATTCACGGCGGATTGCGGCGTAGCCGTCGTTGATTACATCCTCCAGATCGACTGCCTCCCCGTTCACCTTGAGCGCCGCCTTGCGGCACCAGGCTGGCAGGCGCAGGTGCAAGGTAAACTCGGTCGGCGCCTCGGGTTCGACGCCGATCGACACCGCGCCGTCCCATGGATAAATGCTGGCCTGGGTCAGCTCTATCTGCGTCCCCGCAATATCGAAACGAGCCGTGCTGTTTCCGTAGAGATGGACGGCGAGTGCATCGTCCGACAGACTGTAGAAATAGCTGCCGATCGAAGCCACCATGCGCCCGATATTAGGCGGGCAGCACGGGCAGCGATGCCATTTCCAGCGGTTGTGCTCCCCCCGGCTTTCCAGCGGATTTTCATAGAAGAACAGCGAGCCGTCGAGCGACAGGCCCGAGATCGAACCGTTGTAGAGAGCTCGCTCCATCATGTCGGCGTAGCGGGCATTCGGACCCATGCCGAGCATGCGGCTCGCCCAGAACACCAATCCGACCGAAGCGCAGGTCTCGGCATAGGCGGTGTCATTGGGCAGGTCGTAGTCGGCGGTAAAACCCTCATTGTGCGACGACGGTCCAATGCCACCGGTGATGTAGAGGTTCTTGGTCGTGAGATCGTCCCACAGCCGGTCGAGCGCCACCCGCAGCGTGTCGTCGCCATACTCGGTCGCGACGTCGGCCATGCCCGAATAGAGATACATCGCTCTGACCGCATGGCCGACGACCTTGTCCTGATCGCGCACCGGCTTGTGCGACTGGCTGTATTCGTAGGTCTTGAAATGATACGCTCTGGGGTCCACGCCGCGGGCACGCGCCTCCTCGTCGAAATGATGCGGCTGCTGCCCGCGCTGGTCGATGAAGTATTTTGCGAGGTCCATGTATTTCTGCTGGCCTGTGACCCGCGCAAGCTTGACCAGCGCCAGCTCGATCTCCTCGTGGCCGCAATAACCCTTCTTCTTGCCGGGCTCGGGACCGAACGTCTCGGCGATATGGTCGACATAGCGGCACATGATGTCGAGCAGCTTGCGCTTTCCCGTCGCCTGGTAATAGGCGACCGCACCTTCGATCAGGTGGCCGGCGCAATAAAGCTCGTGGCAATCGCGCAGGTTGGTCCAGCGCAAGCCGGGCTGGATGCGCTGGTACCAGCTCGACAGATAACCGTCGGGCTGCTGCAGCTTGCCGTACATGTCGATGACGGCGTCGATCTTCTGCTCCAGCTCGTCATTGCGGCGGCGATAGAGCGAGTAGGCCGCGGTCTCGATGGTCTTGCCCCAATCGCTGTCCCAGAACATCTGGGTCGTCACCGTAGATCCCGTGAACTCGTTGCCGGCGGTGGCTGCCTCGTCCGGCGAGGGTGAGTGGAACGGAATGACGACGCCGGGCGACGGCCGGTCAGGGTCGATCTGCTCCAGCATGCGCGCCTCGACGCAGCGGTCGTAGAGGATATCGGCGGTCCTGGTCGCGACGGCATCGACACGGTCGCCCCAGAAGCCGCGCACATCGACCTGCGGCACGGGCAGCGGACGGAAGGCGAGTTTTGGCTTGCCCAACTTGCCGGTTTGGCCCGGCGTAGTGCCGTGACTGACGGATTGCGATGCGGTCATCAATTTACTCCGGTTCGATTCGATTGGTCACTTCACGGCCCCTGCCATGAGGCCGCGGATGTAGAAGCGCTGCAGCAACAGGAAGAGCACCAAGCATGGCACCATCATCACGGTGACGCCGGCCTGCACCGCGCCCCAGTCGATGGCGCCGAAGCGGCCGGACTGCAGCGCCGTCATCATGATCGGCAGCGTGAATTTGGACTGGTCCGTCATCAGCACCAGCGCCGCCAGGAATTCGTTCCAGGCGCCAAGGAACGCGAACAGCGCGATGGTGACGATGCCCGGCCAGACCAGCGGCAGCATCACCCTCAGCAGCATGGTGACATTGTTGGCGCCGTCCATGCGGGCGGCTTCCTCGATCTCGCGCGGCACTGCGTCGAAGGCGTTGCGCATCATGAAGATCGAGAACGGCAGCTGCAGCGTGACATAGACGCAGACCAGCCCGGTCAGCGTGTTGTGCAGGCCGATTTTGGTCAGCACCAGGAAGATCGGCGTCAGGATCGACTGGAACGGGATCATGATCGTCGACAGGATGACGACGAAGAGCAGGTTCTTCAGCGGAAAGCGGAAGCGCGAGAAACCGTAGCCGGCCAGCACGCTGACGATCACCGACAGCACCACCGTCATGACAGAGACATAGATGCTGTTTTGCGCCGGCAGCCAGAGTCCGTCGCCGAAAGTGTTGAGCGTGGCGTAATTCTCGACCGAAAAACCCGTCGTCGGCCAGGGCGGCAGCGGCGGCCGACGCGACTCCTGCGCCGGCTTGAACGCCGAAAGCACGGTCCAGACGATCGGCGCCAGGAACAGCACCGAGGCGATGATGCCCGTCGAGTGCTCGGCGATCTGCATGCCGATGCGGGTTTTGCGGCTCCTTGCCTGCGCCATCAGTCAACGCCCTCCGGTTGGCGCAGCAGCCGCAGCTGGATTAGGCTGAGCGCGACCAGGATGACCAGCAGGATCATCGACAGGGCGGCGCCATAGCCGAGCTTGAACGACACGAAGGACTGGTTGAAAATCCAGTAGACGGCGGTCAGCGTCTGGTTGCGCGGCCCACCGCGCAGGATGATGTAGAACTGGTCAAAGGCGAGCACCGAACCGGCAACCGACAGGATCAGCGCCAGCGCCAGGGTGCGGCGCATCAACGGCAGAGTGATGGCGCGAAACCGCGCCAGCGGCCCTGCCCCGTCGATCATCGCCGCCTCCTGCAGATCCGGCGGGATGGATTGCAGGCCGGTCATCAGGATGATCATGGTGAAGCCCGCCACCTTCCAGACGACCATGGCGATGATCGACCAGAACGCCGGCTGGAACGTCGCCAGCAGATTGACCTTCTTCTCGGTCAGGCCGAGTTCGAAGGCGGCCGGGCTGAACAGGCCGAAATCGACATTGAGAAGCCAAGACCAGAGCAGGCTGGCCGAGGCGAAGCCGATGACCGCCGGCATGAAGAAGGACGTCCGGTAGAAGCCGGTCAGCGGCCGCGGCCTTTCGATGAAAAGCGCCAGCGGAAAGGCGACGGCGAAGATCGCGATCGTCACCACCACCGTGTAGTAGCCGGTGAATTTGAGTGCGTTCCAGAACCTGGTGTCGCGCAGGATCGCCCAGTAATTGTCGAGGCCAATGAAGCTGTGCGCGCCCATCAGCGGCCAGTTGTGCAGCGACATCCACGCCGTCATGCAAAGCGGGATGATGAAGAAGACGACGACAAGGGCGACGGCCGGCGCGACATAGAGCAGGCCGATCCACTGCCGGCGGCCGGCGCCGACCAGTTTGCGGCGACGCGCTGGGGTGGAAATTGCTGCGATGGAGGTCATGGCTGGCCGCTCGCCTTTCCTTCTCCCCTTGTGGGAGAAGGTGGATCGGCGCGTAGCGCCGAGACGGATGAGGGGTGTTGGAAGGAGTGCCGTCCGTGCCAAGCTGGAGCATCCCTCATCCGTCGCCTACGGCGACACCTTCTCCCACAAGGGGAGAAGGGGGAGCCAACGTCCCGGCGCGGTGGCGCGGTGGTTTCCGTGATCGCGGTCATGCCTGTTCTTCCGTTAGCGCTAGGTCCCCCTCCCCTTGAGGGGAGGGTCCGGCCGAAGGCCGGGGGCTGGGTCGCCTCCGACGCGCGCCGACGCAAAAGAACGTCGAGCACTGCCGAGATGACCCCACCCTGACCTGCGGTCCGACCTCCCCTCGAGGGGGAGTAACGGCGCCTACTGTTGCGGCGCCGAGTCGATGATCGACTGCATGGTTTCCTGCGCGTTGGCGATGGCGCCATCGACGTCTTCGCCGAAGAAGACCTCGTTGACCATCTGGTTCCACGGACCGTTGGCGGAGTTGATCAGATCGTTGAACACCACCGAATAGGGCGTGCGGCCCTTGGCCATGGCCTCTGCGGCGACCTTGTAGCGCGGGTCGAGCTCCTTCAGCGCCTCATTGGCGATGTCGCCGCGCACCGGAAGGCTGCCATATTTCGCCAGGATGGTCTGGCCTTCGAGCGAATAGGCGAAATCGAGGAACTCCTTCACCACCGCGATCTTGGTGGTGCCCTTGGTGACGACGAAATTGTCGCCGCCGGCGAACGACGACCAGCCGCCATCCTTGCCAGGCAGGAAGGTGACGCCGTAGTCGATGTCTGGGTATTGGGTGTTCAGCGCGCCGATGGCGAAGGCGCCGGACGGCGAGATGCCGATATTGCCGGCGGCAAACGCAGCAAAGAAGTTGGAGCCGGTGTCGGTCTGCGCGCCTGCCGGCACCAGGTCCTTCTTGACCATCGAGCGGTAGAGGTCGATGGCGCCGCGCAGCTGCGGGCTGTCGAGCGTCGCCTTCGAGCCGTCCTCGGTGAGGATGTCGCCGCCCGAGGCCCAGATCAGCGGCGTGAAGGTGAAGATGTTGCAGCCGCCGCAATTGCCGGAGAAGTAGAATCCCCTAGTGTCGCCGCCGAGCGCGTTGACCTTCTCGGCATAGGCTTCGATCTCGGCCCAGTTGGTCGGGCCTTTTTCAGGGTCGAGACCGGCCTGCTTGAACAGCTTCTTGTTCCAGATCAGCACCGAACTATCGGCGGAGAACGGCAGCCCGTAGATGCGGCCCTTGTAGGTGCCGGTCTTGACGTGCGCCGGCGACAGGCTGTCGAAATAAGGCAGGGATTTCGCCCAGTCGGTGATGTCTTCCAACTGGCCGGCGGCAGCGAAGGACGGCGTGTAGATCAGGTCGAGCGACAGCGCATCGGGTGCTGTGCCGCCGGCGGCGGCCGCGCCGTATTTCGGAATGATCTCGGCATTAGGGATGATGTCCAGCTTGATCTGGTTCTCATGCCCCTTGTTGAAGGCGTCGACGATGCGCGGCATGAAGTTCGAGCCGTCGGCGCGAACCCAGATGTTGGCGGTCTCGGCGGCGGCCGCCTGAAAGCTCAGGATGCTCGCGGCAAAGGCGAGCCCGGTAATGATGGTCCTCATGTTCTCCTCCTCCTGGTTCTGTTTCCTATCGGCACGGCTGCTTTTAGTTTCATGCAATGTCGTTATCCCAAAACCGCTACGCACTTTTGGGCGACATGCATTCGTTCAGCCGTCCGGCAGACGGCCGCATGACTGACGCACCACCAGCCGGCACGGCAGTTTTCGGATGCCCGGCTCGGCGGGTTCGCCGCCGACGAGCGAAAGCAAGGTAAGCCCGGCCTCGCGCCCGAGTGCTGCCAGGTTCATGTCGACGGAGGTCAGCGGCGGTCGGGTTGCCTCGGCCACGATCTGCCAATTGTCGAAGCCGACGACGCCGACATCGTCCGGCACGCCGAGGCCGCGCTCGCGCAGCGCGTCGATGACGCCGCGCGCGATCTGGTCGTTGCCGCAAAAGACGGCATCGGGTTTTTCGCCCCCACTCTTCGACAGCTTACCGTCGAAGAGCTCCTTCACCGCCTCGTGACCCCAGGCCTCCGACCACGATCCGAGCAATGGTTCCATGACCGGCAAGTCTTTCTCGGTCAGCACGTCACGATAGGCCTGTGCCCGCGCGTGCACCACCGCAAAACTCGCCGGCCCGGTGACATGGGCGATGCGGCGCCGCCCGAGCCGCCAAAAATGCTCGACCGCCAAGCGCGCGCCGCCGGCGTCGTCAGACACAAAGGCGATGGCGCCAGGATCGGGCTGGGTGAAGGCATAGATCACGGGAATGCGCAGATTGGCGAGATCGACCGGCAGATGGCGGTCGATGCGCTTGCCGGTGGCGATGATGCCGTCGACGCGCTTGTCGAGCATGGCGTCGACATGGAGCTGGCCGAGGCGCTTGTCGTCCTCGACGTTGCAGAGAAACACCGAGACGCCCTTGTCGACCAGCGCATCCGAAATGCCCGACATGACCGGCAGCGAGAAGCGGCCATAGGTATCGTTAGTGAGCAG
>NZ_RZSU01000154.1:0-12204 GCF_003997585.1 Mesorhizobium sp. M5C.F.Cr.IN.023.01.1.1
CGCCACCGGCCTCGTTGCCTTCGCGCCCGGCATCGACAGCCAGATCGCCTGGGAGGCGCATATTGGCGGTTTCGTCGCCGGCTTCTTCGGCCTGCGCGCTTTCGATCGACGGCAGCAGCCGGATGAGTTCACGGCTTAAGCATCGCCGCACTTGAAATGCAATCGATCGCGGCGCACGATGTTCACTACAGCGCCGCGCGTCCTCTTGGACGCGCAAAGGACGCTGTAGAACTTTGATTTGCGCATGATCCTTCCGAAAATCGAGGCCGATTTTCGGGGTCATGCGCAGAAGGAAAGCCGGTCAGGGCAGGAACCGGCAAGTAAAACTGAGGAGGACGCCGTGACTGTTAAGGCAATTCTCGAGCAGAAAGGCCATGACGTGTTGACGCTCGGGCCGAACGAAAAACTGAGCGAGGCCATTCGCATCCTGGCCGAACACAGGATCGGTGCGCTGGTCATCACCAATGGCGATCATAAGATCGTCGGTATTCTTTCCGAGCGCGACGTCGTGCGGGTCCTCGCCAGGGAAGGAGCCGCCGCACTGGATATCGCGGTGCGTTCGGCAATGACGCCCAAGGTGAAGATCTGTAATGAGAACCACACCGTCAACGAGGTCATGGAGATCATGACCAGTGGCCGTTTCCGCCATCTGCCGGTGGAAAAGGACGGCCTGCTCGACGGCATCGTGTCCATAGGTGATGTGGTCAAGCGGCGCATCGAGGATGTCGAGCGCGAGGCCGCGGAGATCAGGGCCTACATCGCGACGGCGTGACCGCCCACCTGTTCAGCCGTCCGTTCTCTAGCGCAGGCCGGCCGCACGTTGCAGCCGTGCGATCAGGTCACGGTTGCGGCAATAGTCCGGCGGATCGTTCGGTTGCTCGTTTTCGTCGATCCAAATCGCGCATTCGTCCTGATGGCCGCACGAACGGCAGCGGTCGACGGCGCGACGGGTGACGGCTTCGTGGTCGGGTACGGTTTTCAATTGCCGGTCGACGCCCAACTTCTGCATCATGCGACCCATCAATGCGGTTCTGGCGTCGACTGAAATCAAATAGTCGAGAAAACTCATGTCGGTCACTCCTGCCTCATGGCAATCATTGCCGTGTTGGCAACCGACGACATTGATCTCGGTCAATAGGGGGATCCCGGTCAACAGCGGGGATCTCGGTCAACAGGGGCTCCCTTGCCAGCTCCGGCCGATTGATCTAGCGAACGCTTGATTTTGTCGACCGACAACGCCAGACAAACGTGAACAACAATTATCCGGATCGCCATGACCATCATCGACACCCGCACGCCCGACGCCAAACGCCTGATATCAGGTGCCACCGGCGACTGGGAAATCATCGTCGGCCTCGAGGTGCACGCGCAGGTGACCTCGCAAGCAAAGCTGTTCTCCGGCGCCTCGACGGCTTTCGGCGCGCCGCCAAACGCCAATGTCAGCCTCGTCGATGCGGCGATGCCGGGCATGCTGCCGGTCATCAACGAGGAATGCGTCAAGCAGGCGATCCGTACCGGCCTCGGGCTGAAGGCCGAGATCAACCACAAGTCGGTCTTCGACCGGAAGAACTATTTTTATCCCGATTTGCCGCAGGGCTATCAGATCTCGCAGTTCAAGCAGCCGATCGTCGGCGAGGGCAAGGTGATCGTCTCCGTCGGCCCGGACCGGCAGGGCGAATTCGAGGACATCGAGGTCGGCATCGAGCGCCTGCACCTGGAGCAGGATGCCGGCAAGTCGATGCACGACCAGCATGCGACGATGTCCTATGTCGACCTCAACCGCTCCGGCGTGGCGTTGATGGAGATCGTCTCCAAGCCCGATATGCGCTCCGCCGACGAGGCCAAGGCCTATGTCACCAAGCTGCGCACCATCGTGCGCTATCTCGGCACTTGCGACGGCAATATGGACGAAGGCTCGTTGCGCGCCGACGTCAACGTATCGGTGCGCCGGCCCGGCGGCGAATTCGGCACGCGCTGCGAGATCAAGAACGTCAACTCCATCCGCTTCATCGGCCAGGCCATCGACTACGAGGCGCGCCGCCAGATCGCCATCCTCGAGGATGGCGGCAAAATCGACCAGGAAACGCGGCTGTTCGACCCCAATAAGGGCGAGACGCGCTCGATGCGTTCCAAGGAAGAAGCGCACGACTACCGCTATTTCCCGGATCCCGATCTTCTGCCGCTGGAATTCGACCAGGCCTATGTCGATGCGTTGGCAAAGGATCTGCCTGAACTGCCCGACGCCAAGAAGGCGCGGCTGATCTCCTCGCTTGGCCTGTCGCCCTACGACGCCTCGATCCTGGTGTCGGAAAAGGCGGTCGCCGACTATTTCGAGAAGGTGGCCGCTGGTCGCGACGGCAAGCTCGCCGCCAATTGGGTCATCAACGATCTGCTGGGCGCGTTGAACAGAGCCGGCAAGGGTATTGAAAATGCTCCGGTTTCGCCCGATCAGCTCGGCGCGGTCATCGACCTGATCAAGGAGGGCACCATCTCCGGCAAGATCGCCAAGGATTTGTTCGAGATCGTCTGGAACGAAGGCGGCGATCCGCGCCAGTTGGTCGAAAGCCGTGGCATGAAGCAGGTCACCGACAGCGGCGCCATCGAAAAGGCGGTCGACGAGGTGATATCAGCCAATCCGGACAAGGTCGAGCAGGCGCGGGCCAAGCCGACCATGGCCGGCTGGTTCGTCGGCCAGGTGATGAAGGCGACGGGCGGCAAGGCCAACCCGCAAGCGGTAAACGACCTCGTCAAGACCAAGCTCGGGATTGAATAGGGCTATGAACGCAAGACCACGGCCGCGCAATCAGGCAGGTGTCTCGTCGGCGCTACTGATCGCAGGTGCCGTGCTGCTTTTCGTCGGCACGCTGCTGCATCCGATGCATGAGGACCCGAATGATGCGCTTCGCGCCTTCGGTGAGTATTCCGCCGACCACAATTGGTTGTTTAGTCACATGGCCCAACTTGCCGGTTTCGTGGCGATGGTCGCCGGCATGCTTTTGATCATTGGCCGTCTGTTCGACGGTCCGGCGCGGGGCTCTGCTCTGCTCACCATCATATTTGGCGCGGCGTCGCTTGCGGCTGCGGCGGCTTTGCAGGCAGTCGACGGCATCGCACTGAAGGCCATGGTCAACGCATGGGCCATGGCTGACGATGCGGCAAAGGCATCGCTGTTCAACGCTGCCTTTGCGGTGCGGCAGATCGAAATCGGCTTTGCCGCGGTGAGCGCCGCGCTGCTCGGCCTGACCGTCCTGCTCGCCAGCATCGCGTTGCAACAGGCGAAGCACTGTCCAGTCTGGATGTCGTTGCTCGGCAGCGCAGGGGCCGTTGGCGTCCTGATTGGCGGCGTCGCCACGGCGGCAACAGGTTTCTCCGATATCGCCATGGCGGCCAACATGCCGGGCAGCCTGGTGCTCCTCATCTGGGTCGTGCTGCTCGCCGTGATCGATCTCAAACGCAAACCTGTCGAAGCATAGGCGAGCCGTCAGCGAGAAAACCGATGTTCGTCCGCACTGCCAGCGAACGCGATCTGGTTGCCATCCGGGCGCTGCTGGTCGAAACGTGGCATGCCACCTATGACGCCATCTATGGTGCTGCCAAAGTCACCGAGATCACTGACGAATGGCATTCGATCGCCTCGCTCAAGGCGCGGCTGACACGGCCGAACTCCGAATTCCTGGTCGCAGACGACGGCAGGCGCATCGGCGGCATGGCTTTCGCCGCAGCCACCACGGATGCGAAGATCGTCATGCTGAACCAGCTTTACGTGCATCCGACCTGCCAGAGGCAAGGGATCGGCCAGGCGCTGCTGGAAGAGGTCGAGGCCAGCTTTCCGGAGGCGCGGACGCTGCGTGTCGAAGTGGAAGAGGCAAACGCTCCGGCCGTCGCCTTCTATCGCTCGAAAGGGTTTTTGCCCGCCGGCAACACCGCCGACTGTGGCGGCGGTTCAGGGCTGCCGGCGCTGATTTTCGAGAAGACGATCGGATAGATTTGTCTGCCCGGATATGTCGCAGTCAGTTGCGTTTTACGGGCTGCGCGGTCGGTTGCCGCGCCCTCAATGTTGTCCCTTGAGGACGACAAGATAGCCTCGTTCGACGTGAAGGCGGAAAGCGATTTGCTCCGACGTCCCAGTGTCCTTGGATTTGTCGATGACATAGCCGCCAGGATGCGAGCGAAGCCATTCCTCGGGATTGTCGGTGATTTCGAACGGCTTTTGCAGCCGGGCAAGGAAGCCGACCTCGTCCTGGTAGTCGAAGGCGACAGCCCAGTCGGCATTCTTTCGCTCGTCGATGAAGTTGGCCAGCGGCATGAGATCTTCGCGTCTGAAAGCTGTCGCTGACGCTGCTGCATGACCGATGCCGAAAATTGCGAGCAGGACGAAGGCCGAGTTTCTGAGCTTCGCGAGGGGAATCTCAGCCATGAAATACCCGAACAGGATGGTCGCAAATGGCAGCATCGGCACCAGATAGTGAGGTTGCTTGCCGGATATCGCGCTGAAAACCAGTAAAACCGCGACGAACGAGAATGACAGCAGGCGCAGTGCGCGCAGGTCCGGCGATCTCGTGTCGATCAGGCCACGTATCCGGGCGGCCAGCTTCAGCCGCCACACTTCGGGTATGAAGATCCACGGTACAAGCATGATCGGCAGCAGCACGACATAGAAATAGAACGGCCGGCCATGGGAGTTGTGCAGGTTGCCGGTGACACGCCCTGCCGACTGGTTCCAGACAAGATCGTAGACGAAGTTGCCTTTCGTCTGGATGGTCGCCGGCACCAGCCAGATCGCCACCGGGATCAATGCGGCGAGAATTGCCAGACCCGCCCCGGCGAAAAATTTCGGCGTCGCCAGCCCGGCCTGCCGATCGCGCCAGAACGGATAAAGCAGGATAGGGGCGCCGATATGGATGAGCACCACCGGACCTTTCGTCAAAACACCCAGTCCGATGAACAACCCCGCCAGCACGGCGTGCCTATGGTTGCCGTTTTTGGCAAAGGCAAGCAACGACAAAAGCGCGGCGAGCACGAAGACCGTCAGCAGCATGTCGAACAGGATCAGCGTCGAATAAATCACGAAGATGGTGCTTCCGGCGACGAGCCAAGGGATACGGCTTGCAATGTCGTCGCGCCTGGGAAAGAGGGTTTTTGTCAGACGCGTCGTCAGCCAGATGACGAGCGACGACGCGACGAAGATAACGAGCATCGCGGCAACCCGGCTTGCGCCGAAAATGTCCCAGGCCAGGTCGATAAGCCAGAACAGCAGCGGCGGCTTTTGCAGATAGGGCGCGAAATTCATCGTCGGAACGAAGATCTGTCCGCTCAGATACATCTCCCAGGTGACGCTGAGATATCGCGTTTCATCGATAGGCAGGAGCGGCCGGAAGACGACCGCGATGCAGGTCAATGCGAGCAGGAACAGATAGGGGAGCAGCCGCTCGACATGTGCCGGTATCAAGATTGGGATCCGCGCCAGGAAACGTTCTCATTCCAGCCGAGCATCGATGCTGCGCTCCTGGAGCGCGCAGGACCGCACCATGATTTTGGCCGAATTGTAGCCGAGCCGGCCTGGTTGCCTGGATTTTGAAGATGTCATCCACAAAGGCTAAAAATATGCAGATTGGAATTAGTGACAGTGCACTTTTTGCCCTGTTTGCTCGGCTGTGCTGGCCGGTGGGCAGCGAAGCACTTCTGGATCGGATTGCCGAGCTAACCGAAAAAGCCGTGAAACCCGGAAAACGCGGCAGGCGGGGAAAAGAAAAGGTGCACTTTCGCCGGGCGAACCGTGTATCGGACAGGCGCGCTTGAAGCGGGCCCCTGTTTGCAATTCTTGCCTGAATACTTTCTCAGCTGTCGTCCGCAAAACACGCTCGGTAAGAATTCAGCAGTGGCTAACGCCGAGGCAAAAAAGGCATGGTGCGACGCACAAAAATATTGCAATGCACTGCAGATGCCGTAACGTCAGGCTGCTAGATGAACGAGACGGCTTTTCTATAAGGTCGCCCACCGCAAAGGATGGAAACTATGACCAAGACCGCTGATAAAACTGCTGAAATCATCGAGAACGCAGAAGTCCCGACCGCGGCAACCGATCAGTTCCGCGCTGTCGCCGAAAAGGGCGTCGAGCAGTCGAAAGAAGCCTTATCGAAACTGGCGACCGGCGCCGAGGCGACCCAAAAGGCGCTTGAGTCATCCTTCGAGACAGCCAGGACCGCTAGCAATGAGCTGTCGCTGAAGACGATCGCCGCGCTGCGCTCAAATGTTGAGGCCAGCTTTTCTCACCTCGAAGCCCTGGTTGCCGTGAAATCGCCCTCCGAGTTCATCGAACTGCAGACTGCCTTCCTGCGCAAGCAGGTGGAAAAGACCGTCGAGCAGGGCAAGGAGTTTCAGGCTGCGGCGACGAAAGCCGCCGAAGACGTATCCAAGCCGATCAAGGATGTCTACGAGAAGGCGATGAAGGATCTCAAGGTCGCCTGATTGGCCTAATGCACGTTGCGCAAAAGCACGCCCTCGGGCTTGAACCGAGGGTGCGAAGCGGTTTTGCGATAACGACATGCATAAAGAACTTAAAGCGCGTCGCAATGAATCCATCCAAACGCGACGCGCTTTAGGCCGAGGGAACTTCCACATTGTCGATGAGCCGGGTCTTGCCCAGCCAGGCGGCTGCGAGCAGGCGTCCGTCACGGTTTCTCCGCCATGGGGCGAGCGTCAGGCTCTCGCGCGCCGCGACATAATCGACTTTGTCGAAGCCAGCCTTGACGAGCGCGCGGCTGGCCCCGGCGGTCGCGCTGCCTTCATCCTCGCCTGCCGCTAGTGCCGCCGCCGTCCGGCGCAATATGGCGTTGAGCTGGCGCGCCACCTCCAGATCGGCTTCGCTCAGATACGCATTGCGTGAGGACATGGCGAGGCCATGTGCGTCGCGTACCGTTGGCGCGCCGATGATTTCCACCGGCAGATCGAGGTCGCGGCAGAGCTGCCTGACGACGCAAAGCTGCTGGTAGTCTTTTTCACCGAAGACTGCACAGTCGGGCGACGCCTGCAGGAAGAGCTTTGCCACGACCGTCGCGACGCCGTCGAAGAACGTCGGACGGAAATCCGATTCCAGCCCGGTGGCTGGCCCGCCGACCGAGATCCTTGTGGCGAAGCCAGCCGGATACATCTCCGCCACACCAGGGGTGAAAGCGAGTTGGGCGCCGGTCTCGGCCAGCCGGTCGAGGTCGCGGGCGAGTTGGCGCGGATATTTGTCGAGGTCTTCGCTCGGCGCGAACTGCGTCGGGTTGACGAAGATCGAGACAACGCAGCGATCGGCCTTTTCGAGTGCGATCCCGATCAGCGAGACATGGCCGTCATGCAGCGCACCCATGGTCGGGACCATGGCAACGCTGAGGCCATCACGACGCCAGTCGCGGATTTGCGCGCGAAGGGCGGCGACGCTGTCGACGACGAGAGGCCGGCTCATGCTTCACTCTTGTCGGCTGCGGTCGAAAAGACGTGGTTCGGGCCGGGGAATGTCCGGCTTCGCACCTCCGCTGCATAGCTGGCTGCCGCCTGCGATATGACGCTGCGCAGGTCGGCATATTGCTTGACGAATTTCGGCACCCGGTCGACGGTCAGGCCGACCATATCGTCGATGACCAGGATCTGGCCGTCGCAGTCTCCGCTGGCGCCGATGCCGATGGTTGGAATGGAAATGTGCCGGGTGAGGTCGGCGGCGACGGTCTCGACGGTGCCTTCGATGACCACCGAAAACGCGCCGGCCTTTTCGACCGCGTCGGCGTCGCGATAAAGCGCCGCCACATTCTCCTCGGTTCGGCCCTTGATCCTGTAGCCGCCGTCGCTTTCCACCGATTGCGGCTGCAAGCCGATATGTCCCATGACCGGAATGCCGGCAGCGACGATCGCCGCGATCTGGCGGGCAACTGTGACGCCGCCCTCCAGCTTGACGGCCTGGCAACCGGTTTCGTTGACGATCCGCCGAGCCGAGGCGACGGCTTGGCGCGGCGTTGCCTCATAGCTTCCGGCCGGCATGTCGACCACCACGCAGGCCCTGCCCGAACCCCGCATCACCGCTTGTCCATGGGCGATCATCATCTCCAGCGAAGCACCCAGCGTGGTCTTGTGGCCATGGAGAACCATGGCGACGCTGTCGCCGACCAGAAGCAGGTCGACATGATCGTCGAGCAGGCGAGCGACGGGATAGGTGTAGGCGGTGAGGCAGACGACCGGCACGCCGCCCTTGCGCAGGCGAATGGAGCTGGCACTGATCCGCAGCTCAGGGTCGGATGAATCCGGGGCCATCTTTACCTCCCTCAACCGTCAATCAGACAGGATACCTGCATGGACGCGCAGAGCTTTAGAAAGACGGGGCAGCCTTGGCAAGGCATGCTTCGACCGCAGCGAAAGGCCCGCCGGGTTTGCATCGGTTTTCTGACAGCCATTTGCGCGGCGCTTGCGGCAAAACCCTTGCCTTAGCGATGGCCTGACGCCATAAGCAGGCAACAGGCGCCGCAGCCGCCGCGAGGACTTTGGATGAAGACTTTCCTTCTGCAGTTTTTCACCTGGTGGAACAGCCAGACGCTGGGCACGCGCTTCCACACCTGGCGGCATGGCAAGAAAGTCGGGCAGGACGAGGCTGGCAACGTCTACTACGAGGGTGGTGTCGATTCGGAAGGCCGCACCCGCCGCTGGGTCATCTATCGCGACTATTCGGAAGCCTCGATGATTCCGCCCGGCTGGCATGGCTGGATGCATCACCGCGTCGATATCGCGCCGCCGAGCGACAATTATAAGCCACGCGACTGGCAGAAGCCGCATCAGCCGAACCTCACCGGAAGTGCCGCCGCCTATCGCCCCAAGGGCTCCGTGCTCACCAACCAGCACCGCCCGCAGGTGACGGGCGATTACGACGCCTGGACGCCGGGTTCGTAACCGCTCGTCGCGGCGGATCGGTCCTTTATCGCCACAATTGGCGTTTAGCTGCTTGCCGATCTGACAGCAGCGACTAGCCTTGGGCGCGACAGAATCACCCCGGGCGCAAACCACCGGACCCTTGCATGAGCATTTTCAGCCGAATCTCGATGTGCGGACTGACGGTGGCCGCCGCCGCTTTTGCGGCTTTTAGCATGGCCGCCGCACAGACGCTTGAGGCGCCAGTGGACCCGGCGGCGCCAGAGGCGCCGGTGGAACCGGAGGCGACAGTGGCGCCGGCGGCACCTGCGGCACCAGAACGCGTTACCAATCCCGTCGCCGAATTCGCCGGCATCGACAAGATCACCGGCCGCATCATCACCTTCGATGTTTATATCGACGAGACGGTGCAGTTCGGTGCCTTGCAGGTGACGCCGCGCATCTGCTACTCGCGGCCGCAAACCGAAGAGCCGAAGACCGATTCCTTCGTCGAGGTCGACGAGATCACGCTGGATCGCAAAATCCGCCGCATCTTCACCGGCTGGATGTTTGCCGAAAGCCCCGGCCTCAACGCCGTCGAGCACGCGGTCTACGATGTCTGGCTGAAGGGCTGCAAGCAGAAGTCGGAGGTGCCGGCACCCGACGCTGCTAAATCCAATTAGAGCGCCAGGCGCGCGGGATCCCCTGTTCGGGATCACATACTGAGCTTCCGGAACCGCCTTATTCTCCGTGCGTTGGTCATGGCTGGCGGTACGGAGATGTTCCCATGATGGCCAACAAGGACGAACTCCTCGACCTCGAAAGAGGGTTCTGGACCGGCGACGCTGCCTATTTCAAAGCCAATGCCGACACCGAATGCCTGGTGGCTTTCCCGCAGATGGCGCAAACGATGAGTAACGCCGATCTGGCCGAAACCGCGACGGATCCGAACCGCTGGCGCGATCTCGATATCGATCTCAAGGGCATCATCGAGCCGGGCAGCGACATCGTCGTGCTGACCTACGAGGCCCATGCCACTCGCGAGAATGGCGAGCCTTATGCGGCGCTGGTCAGCACCGGCTATGTCCATCGCGTCAATGGCTGGAAGATGATGTTCCACGCGCAGACGCCTCTTGAGCCTGCCGCAAAAAACTGACCTGGCGCAGATCACGGGAAAAAGACCGCTTCGCCCTTCAGCGCGTCAGCCAGCATCTTTTCGTATTTGCCCCTCGGCACGTCAACTGCGCCGAAACGTTTGAGGTGCTCGGTGGTGAACTGCGTGTCGAGCAGCGCAAAGCGCCGTTCCTTCAGGCGCTCGACCAGATGCACCAGACAGACCTTCGACGCGTCCGTTTCCCGGGCGAACATGCTTTCACCGAAGAACACCCGGCCGAGCGACACGCCGTAGAGGCCGCCGACCAGCCGACCCTCGCGCCAGGCTTCGACCGAATGGCAATGGCCCATCCGGTGAAGTTCGACATAAGCCTCGCGGATCGGCGCGTTGATCCAGGTCGACCGGCGTTCTTCGCGCCGCTCGGCGCAGCCATCGATGGTCGCCTCGAAGTCGAAATCGAAACGGATGTCGAACAGATTTTTCCGGATCGCCTTCCTCAAGCTTTTGGGCGTGTGAAAACCATCGAGAGGGATGATGCCGCGCGTCTCCGGCCGCACCCAGAACACTTCGGGATCGGTGGCGCTTTCGGCCATCGGAAAGACGCCCGAGGCATAGGCCTTGAGCAACAGGTCGGTCGGGATGCGATAGCCTGGCGCGTAGGGACGGGTCATCGCCACATTATATTCTATAAGTTCACGACCTAATCCTCTTTGGCCAGATATTTTTCCAGCCAGTGGATGTCATACTCGCCATTGGCGATATCGGCATTACCGACGAGATCGCGAAACAGCGGCAGCGTCGTCTTGATGCCGTCGACGACGAATTCGTCGAGCGCCCGCCGCAGCCGCATCATGCATTCGACGCGATTGCGGCCGTGCACGATCAGCTTGCCGATCAGGCTGTCGTAGTAAGGCGGGATCTTGTAGCCGGAATAGACGCCGGAATCGACGCGGATGCCAAGGCCGCCCGGCGTGTGGAAGTGGGTGATCGTTCCGGGCGAGGGGGTGAAAGTGCGTGGATCCTCGGCATTGATGCGGCATTCGATGGCGTGGCCCTGAAAGCGGATATCTTCCTGGCGCACCGAAAGCCCGCCGCCCGAAGCGACGCGGATCTGCTCATGCACGAGGTCGATACCGGTGATCGCTTCCGTCACCGGGTGCTCGACCTGCAGGCGGGTGTTCATTTCGATGAAATAGAACCCGCCGTTCTCATAGAGGAATTCGATGGTACCGGCACCGGAGTAGCCGAGATCGGCGATCGCCCTGGCACAGACGCCGCCGATATGCGCGCGCTCCTCGGCATTGAGCGCCGGCGAGGGCGCCTCTTCCCAGACCTTCTGGTGGCGGCGCTGCAGCGAACAGTCGCGTTCGCCGAAATGCACGCCGCGGCCGGCACCGTCGCCGAAGACCTGGACCTCGATGTGGCGCGGCTTTTCGAGATACTTTTCGATGTAGACGGCGTCGTCACCAAAAGCAGCCCCGGCTTCCGAGCGCGCCGTCTGCAGTGCGACGACAAGATCGGCTTCGCTGCGCGCCACCTTCATGCCACGTCCGCCGCCGCCGGCCGACGCCTTGATGATCACGGGATAGCCGATCTCGGCGGCGATGCGTCTGGCCTCCTTTTCCTCGGTGACCGCGCCGTCGGACCCAGGCACCACCGGAATGCCGAGGCGCTTTGCGGTGCGCTTGGCCTCGATCTTGTCGCCCATGACGCGGATGTGATCGCCGGACGGACCGATGAAGGTGATGTTGTGCGCGGCGAGGATATCGGCGAATTTGGCATTCTCCGACAGGAAGCCGTAGCCCGGATGCACAGCGTCGGCGCCGGTGATCTCGCAGGCCGCGACGATCTGGTGGATGTTGAGATAGCTGTCGCGCGACGGCGGCGGGCCGATGCAGACGCTCTCGTCGGCGAGCCGCACATGCATGGCGTCGGCGTCGGCGGTCGAATGCACCACCACCGTCTGGATGCCGAGTTCCTTGCAGGCGCGCAGCACTCTCAAAGCGATTTCGCCGCGATTGGCGATGAGGATTTTCTGGAACATTTTTCGGCTGTTCCCGGCTCTACTCGATCACGACGAGCGGCATGCCATATTCGACCGGCTGCGCATCCTCGAACAGGATCGCCGTCACCGTGCCGGCACGGGGCGAGGGGATCTGGTTCATGGTCTTCATCGCCTCGATGATCAGCAGCGTCTGGCCTTCCTTGACCTG
>NZ_RZSU01000155.1:0-11979 GCF_003997585.1 Mesorhizobium sp. M5C.F.Cr.IN.023.01.1.1
GCAGCCTGCTGCGCCGCATTACCGTGCGGATTCCAACCTATCTGTCGGATCTTCGCGAGAATCCGGCATGGCTGCCGATGTTCATGCTGGCGCGCACCATGCCGGCGCGGCGGTTGCATTGGCGTGGCGCAAAACCGGTTCGACCGGCACAAAAAGCCGAGGAGACGATGTTCACCGGCGTCGATCGTGATGCGGTGGTCGGCGCGCTCCGCTCGGACGGCCTCTTTTCCGGGCTTGCCCTGCCGTCGTCGGTCCACCAGGAGATCGCCAGCTTTGCGCAGCGCACGCCTTGCTTCGGCAATTTCGACCGACGGCTGGAGTTCCTGCCGGCCGAGCACGCCGACGCCGAGAAGCACTTCGGCCGTCCCTTGCTCAGCGGCCACTTTTTCGAGCGGATTCTCGACTGCAATGCTGCGCTTACCGTGCAGCGCGATCAGCTGCTTCTCGACATCGCCGCCCATTACCTCGGCAGCCAGGCGAAGCTGATCACCACGCGCGTCTGGTGGAGCTTTCCGACGAGCTCCGTCTCCGACGCCGAGAAGAACCTGGCGTCGCTTGGCAAATACCACTTCGATCTCGACGATTGGCGGATGCTGAAATTCTTCTTCTATCTCAATCCGGTCGATGCCGAGACTGGTCCGCATGTCTATGTCCGCGGCAGCCACAACCGCCGCGCCCTCAAGCACCAGTTGACGCTCCTCGTCGGCCATCCCGCGGAAGAGGTTCTGAACGTCTACGGCGCGCAGAGCCCGATTACGCTGACCGGCGAGGCAGGTTTGGGCTTTGTCGAGGATCCCTTCGGCTTCCACATGGGCACAGTGCCGACGCGCAAGCCGCGGCTGATGATGGAAGTCGGCTTCGGCGTTTCGCCGCCCTCGCGCCGGCGGTTCCACGGCGAGCCGGTTATTCGCTGAGTTTTGACCCCGAAACAGCCTTGGGAGCTTGGCCTAACTTGTCTTGGCGCCGCCGCGCCGCAGATGTTCGTCCAGGCGCGGCATGATCTCGACGAAGTTGCAGGGCATGTGCCGGTAGTCGAGCTGCGGCTTCAAAATGCCGTCCCAGGCGTCCTTGCAGGCGCCGGGCGAACCCGGCAGCACGAAAACGAAGGTCGCGTTGACGACGCCGCCGGTCGCCCGACTCTGGATCGTCGAAGTGCCGATCTTGTCGTAGGAAATGCGGTGGAACACTTCGGAAAAGCCGTCCATGCGCTTTTCGAAGATCGGCTCCAGCGCCTCCGGCGTCACATCGCGACCGGTAAAGCCGGTGCCGCCGGTGGTGATGACGACATCGATCGCTTCGTCCCTCGACCAGCCCAGAACCTTGGCTCGAATTTTTTCGCGGTCGTCGGTGACGATGTCGCGGGCGGCGAGTAAATGGCCGGTCTCCACGATGCGGTCGGCCAGCGTCTGGCCGGATTTGTCGTCGGCGAGGCTGCGCGTATCGGAAACGGTCAGCACCGCGATGCGCACGGGAATGAAGGAACGGCTCTCGTCAATCCTGGCCATGCGTGTCAGCCTCCGATGTCATGGTTCGCGTCGCGGCGACGAACCAGTCGGGATGGCGGCTGCGGATATCGACGGCCGCGCGCTTGGCGACATTGCCAGTCTCAAACAGCCCGAAGCAGGTCGCGCCGGAACCCGACATCCGGGTGAACCCCGCTCCAGCCTTGTTGAGCACCGAAAGCGCCTTACCGATGGCGGGTTGGATTGCCCGCGCCGCGGGCTCGAGATCGTTGCGCGTAATCTCCAGCCAGTTGCGGATGCTGTGGAAGTCGAGGTCGCGCGGCAGCGGCGGCAGGCCCTCATTGTGGCGATCAGAAAGCGCATTGAACACCTCGGCCGTGGAGACGGCGGTGCCGGGATTCACGAGGACCAGCCCGAGTGCCGGAAAGCCCGGCACGGCCGACAACTCGTCGCCAATGCCGCGCGCGATCAGCGGCTTTGCCGCAAGGCACATGGGAACGTCGGCGCCCAGCGAGAGGCCGATTCGCGCCAGTTCGGCGTCGTCGAGATCCAGCCTCCATATCTCAGCGAGCCCGCGCAACACCGTTGCGGCGTCGCTCGACCCGCCGCCGACGCCGGATGCGACCGGCAGGTTCTTTTCGAGCCTGATGGCGACCGGCGGCGTTTGCGCCGGACCGGCCTGCTTTCGCAGCGCGTCGCGCGCTTTGACGGCTAGATTGCTGTCGTCGAGCGGGACCGCGGAGACGTATCGGCCCGACGCGGAAAACCCGTCGCTGTCGGCAAGCTCGATCTCGATCCTGTCGCCGAAGCGCGTGAACACCGCCAGGCTCTCGATCATGTGATAGCCGTCGGCGCGCCTGCCGGTGACGTGCAGCGCGAGATTTATCTTGGCGTGCGCATGCCACGCCCGGACAGTGATGCCGGAATCCACGGGGTCAGTCGCGAGGGGGATGATGTCAGTCCTTGGCCAGCCGGTATTCGCCGGTCTTCGGGTCCTTGACCAGCGTGCCGATTGTGCCGTTGGTAGCCTGCTTTTCGGTGCGCCGTATCTTGGCCGTCACGCGCTCGGCTTCCCTGACGAAGGAGCGATAGCCGAAATAGGCGAGCAGGCCGACTGTGATGAAGAAAATGATCTGTAGCATGTCAAACTCCTCCCTCACAAGGCCGACTGCGGCGGCCGGTCGGGTCGGTCAAGCTTTCAAGTTAAACGCTTTTACCGGTTTTTCAAAGCCCGAAGCGCGCCCATAATGCGCGCTCTTCCGCCGCATCGATCACGCTGCTTGCGGCAGCCGCGGCGATCTCGGGCGCCGAAAAACCCGCTCTGCTCGAGCCGAACCAGCCGAACCGGCCGAACAGGCCACGCGGCGCCGTGATCAGTTTGAGCTGGGTCTTTGGCCCGAAACGGGTCTTCAGCACGCTGCGCATATCACCGAGCGCATCGACAAGGCCGAGCTCCAGCCCCTTCTTACCGGTCCAGAACAGACCAGTGAACAGGTCCGGGTCGTCCTTGAGCTTGGGGCCGCGCCGGTCCTTGACGAGATCGATGAAGGTCTCGTGGACATCGAGCTGCAGCGCCTTCAGCCGCTCGATATCTTCCTTCTTCTCGGGCTTGAACGGATCGAGCACCGCCTTGTTCTGGCCGGCAGTA
The DNA here is from genome assembly GCF_003997585.1 of Mesorhizobium sp. M5C.F.Cr.IN.023.01.1.1. Lineage (NCBI taxonomy): Bacteria > Pseudomonadati > Pseudomonadota > Alphaproteobacteria > Hyphomicrobiales > Phyllobacteriaceae > Mesorhizobium > Mesorhizobium sp. M5C.F.Cr.IN.023.01.1.1. The sequence continues at coordinate 3,112 of NZ_RZSU01000155.1, forward strand.
TGGACGCGGCGCTCGACGCCGATCTTCTTCAACAGCTCGGGAAAGCCGAACGAGGCCGACACCACGCCGATCGAACCGACGATGGAGGACGGATCGGCAAAGATCTCGTCGCCGGCGATCGCGATCATATAGCCGCCCGAAGCCGCCACGTCCTCGACGAAGACCAGAACCTTTTTGTTCTTCTCGGTCGCCAGATCGCGGATGCGTCTGAAGATCAACCGCGACTGCACTGGCGAGCCGCCAGGCGAATTGATCGAAATGGCGACCACGGGCGCATCGAAGGAAAACGCCTTCTCGATAGGGCCGGCAGTGGACGCGAGCGACAGGCTCGGCCGGAACTGGCCGCCGCCGGGCATGATCGTGCCGTGCAGCCGGATAACAGGAATAACGACGATGTCGGAGCGCCAGGATTTCGGCAGCAGGCGGTTTAGGAAGCGTTTCACGGGGTCTCCGGTCAATTGGCTTGAAGGCATGTAGGGATTCGCCGGCCAACGGCAATGCCCGCGCCGCTTGCTGGTAGAAAAGGCTCAGTCGCCGAACAGCGAAGCCAGCCCGTTGTTGATCATCTCGGTCCGCTCCGTTGGTCCGTCGCCCGATTGCGCATGCAGCATGAGCGGCGGGCGGATCGACAGTTTTCCGCGTGAGCCGAGTATTGCCCTGACGATGATGCGGATCGCCGCTGCTTCGGGGCGAGGGTGGACGGCCAGCAGCTCGGCGTCGCCGAAGCGGCCTGATATCGCATCGAGGATGGCGCCGAGCTGATCGGGCCTGGCAATCACGGCAAGACCGCCGCGCGGCCTGACCACAGCAGCCGCACTTCGGATCCAGCTTTCGAACAGCCGATCCTCCATGACATGCGCCGCCTTCCTGAGCGGGTCGGGCGTGGCGCGATCCTCGGCGGCGTTGAAGGGCGGGTTCATGATGACGAAATCGAAGGAGTTGTCGGCAAGCCCAGTGGCTGTTCGCGCTTGGCCCGACAGCGCAACATCGGCGGCGAGCACCGAGGCGCGGTCGTTGAGATGCGCATTGCCGGGATGGGCAAGCGTCGTTGCGGCGAAGGCTGCCATTTCCGGAGACCGTTCGATGAGCACGGCCTCGGCATCAGGACAGCGCGACAGCACGGCCAGGCCTGCGGCGCCAGCGCCCGCGCCGAAATCGGCAAGGCGCCCGGCGAAGGAGGACGGCACGGAGGCCGCTAGCATCATGGCGTCCATGCCGGCGCGATGGCCGGCTTGTTTCGGCTGCACCAGCCAGAACCGCCCGCGATGGAAGGCATCGACCGTATGGGCCGGCGTGTCCTGGACAAGGGTGGCGCGCGCCGCGGCCATTATTTCTGGCGCATCTCGTTGGCGATGCCGGCATCCGTCAGGATGCGCCGGGCCGCATCGGCCTGTTCGGCTTCGACCATGATGCGCCGGGGCAGGATGCCGATCGAACCGTCGAGCACGCTCATGTTCTGGTCGGCGACGAAACAGCCGATGCCGGCATCGCGCAACAGCGATTCGACAAAGGAGATGATCACGGCATCGTTGGTGCGGATAAGCTCTATCATCGGACGAAACTCGCAGGTTGCAGCGTCTATGTAAACGTGGATGGCTCCCGTCGCCACCTCGACCGCGCCAAATCGCCTCTTGCCGTGCCTGTGGCTACCGCCCTAGAGTCTGCAGCGGTATCGGGGTGCCGTCGTGCGCGTGACTTAAGACGGGAGTTTGTCGTGGGTGTCGTTCTCAACATCGAAAACGGGAAGCGGGAAGCCGCATCCATCAAGGATCTCATCGATCTGACGGCGACCGATATGGGGCGCGTCAACAAATTGATCCTGTCGAAGGCCGGTTCTGACGTCGAGATGATCCCGGAGATTGCCAACCATCTGATCTCTTCGGGTGGCAAGCGGCTGAGGCCAATGCTGACGCTCGCCTCAGCCCAGATGTTCGGCTATTCCGGCGAGGGCCATGTCAAGCTCGCCACATCAGTCGAGTTCATGCACACCGCCACGCTCCTCCACGACGATGTCGTCGACGAGAGCGGCATGCGGCGCGGCAAGAAGACCGCCCGCATGATCTGGGGCAATCAGGCGAGCGTGCTGGTCGGCGATTTCCTGCTTGGCCAGGCTTTCCGCATGATGGTCGATGTCGGTTCGCTGGAAGCGCTCGACATCCTGTCCAGCGCCGCTTCGATCATTGCCGAGGGCGAGGTGATGCAGCTCGCCGCCGCCAAAAACCTCGAAACCACGGAGGATGAGCATTTCGCGGTAATCAAGGCCAAGACCGCGGCCCTGTTCTCGGCCGCCGCCGAGGTCGGTCCGGTCATCGCCCAGGCGACGCGCAACGATCGCGCGGCACTGCGCTCCTATGGCATGAATCTCGGCCTTGCCTTCCAGCTGATCGACGATGCGCTGGATTATGGCGGCACCAGCAAGGATCTGGGCAAGAATGTCGGCGACGACTTTCGCGAAGGCAAGGTGACGCTGCCGGTGATCCTCGCCTACCGGCGCGGCACCAAGGCCGAACGCGCCTTCTGGAAGCGCGCCATCGAGGACAATGTCACCGACGACACCGGGCTGGAGAAGGCGATCGGATTGATGACCCGCCACGGCGCGATCGCCGACACCATCGGGCGCGCCGGCCATTTCGGCGAGATCGCCCGCGACGCGCTGGCGCCGCTCGAAGCGACGCCGCAGAAATCGGCGCTGATTGACGTCATCGATTTCTGCATCAGCCGGGTGAACTGAAGGACATCGCCGATATTTGGCCGGCACGGCGTCCGTCCGCGTCATTTTGGTTTCCCCGGAAGAACCATTGCAGCGAGCAGGCTGAAAACGATGCCGGCCGCAGCGAGCCAGAAGGCGACCTGGATGCCGTCGGCGATAGCGACCTTCAAGGCATCACCTGTCAATCCGCCGACATGTCGGTTGGCAATCGCGATCAACACCGCCATGCCGATCGCATTGCCGACATTGAGCATGGTGGAAGCCATCCCCGACGCGACACCTTGCTCGTCATGGGAAACACCCGAGGCGGCGGCGATCCACATCGCAGTCCAGACGATGCCTTGTCCCACGCCCGAGATGATCAGGCCGGGCACGAGGGACATATAGCTGCTGTCGGCGTTTGCGCCCGATACCATTAAGGCCGTCCCGATCGCGCCGACGACCATGCCGCCGACCAGCGTGGCACGCGTCGAAAACCACGTTGCCAGACGTTCACCGACCTGCGTGCCGGCCGCGATGGCGACCGATGGCACCAGGAACGCCAAGCCGGTCTGCAAGGCGGTGAAGCCATGCACGTTCTGCAGCAGCACTGTGAGGAAGTAGGGCAGCGCCCCGAACGTCCCCATGTAGAGGAAGGTGATCGTCATGCCGGCGACGAGGCTGCGGTTGTGGAACAGGCGCAGCGGCATCAGCGGGTCGGTGCTCCTCGCCTCTATCACCGCGAAGGCGGTCAGGAAAATTACCGCCAGCAAGGCGCTGGCGATGATCGCGGTCGACCCCCAGCCATATTCAGGCCCCTGAACCAACGTGAAGACGAGCAGGGTCGCGCCGGTGGTGACGGTCAGCGCGCCCGGCAGATCGAAGCTGCGGTGTTCGTGCCGCTTGCTGTCACGCGGAATGATGGCGAAAGCCGCGACGATGGCGACCCCAGCCAAGAGCACGTTGACATAGAAGACGGACGGCCAGCCGAAGGCGCTGGTAAGAAGCCCTCCCGCCAGCGAGCCGAGCGTCAGGCCGCTCGCTCCGGCGCCGCCCCAGACCGCGAGCGCGCGGTTGCGTTCCGGCCCCTCGGCAAACAGGCGATTGATCAGCGAGAGCGTGGCTGGGAACAGGAACGCGGCTCCGATGCCTTGCACCGCACGGGCCGCGATAATGACTTCCGGCGACCAGGCGAGGCCGCCGACCAGGGATGAAAGCGCATAGAGCCAAAGCGCGAAGATGAAAACGCGGCGCTGGCCGATCAGGTCGGCAGCCCGGCCGCCGAACAGCAGGAAGCCACCGGTGAATACGGTGTAGGCGCTGACCACCCACTGCAGGGTCTGGCCCGAAAAGCCCAGCCCCGCGCCGATTTCCGGCAATGCCACGAAGACGATGTTGAGGTCGAGTGCGATGATGAGCTGCGCGAAGGCGAGCAATGCCAGCGTGGCGCCGCGCTTCGCGCCGATTCCTCCTGTTGCCGCGGCGCCCAACGGCGCGCCTTGATCGAGTGAACTCATGTCAATCTCCATGTCGACGATTGTTTATCGATCGACAAAGAATTGGGTTTGCAATCCGAAGTCAAGCGGATTATTTGTTGATTGATAAAAAATGGAGGTTGCAATGGCGGGAAGGCCAAGGGAGTTCGATCGGAATCAGGCGCTGGAGAAGGCCCGCGACGCCTTCTGGACGCGCGGCTATGAGGGCACCTCGATGGCCGATCTCGTGTCGGTGCTTGGTCTGGCCTCGCCGCGCATTTATGCGGCGTTCGGCTCGAAGGAGAGCCTGTTTCGCGAGGCGGTGGCGCTTTACGAAGCCAATGAAGGCGGCTTCGCCACTCGGGCGCTGGCGGAGGAACCGACTGCTCGACGGGTCATCGAGCGGATGTTGCGAGAAGCCGTCGAGACCTACACCAGGCCGGGGCGGCCGCAGGGTTGCATGGTCGTGTCGGCCGCGACCAACTGCGCCGTTGAAAACGACAATGTGCTCCACTGGCTGGCGGAGCATCGCCTGGCCCGCACCGCATCGATTGTCGAGCGACTGAAGCAGGGCGTCCGCGACGGAGAACTGCAACCGGGTACGGACGCCGAAACGTTGGGCGATTACTACGCAACGCTGATGCACGGCCTCTCTGTGCAGGCACGCGACGGCGTGCCGAAAGAGCGGCTGCACGCTCTGATCACCGTGGCGATGCAGTCGCTGGACGCAAAACTTTCGGGGAAACCGTGAATTTCATCGCATAATGGATGGGCCGGCCTGTGCAGCGCGGCCACGGCAAGCGGATACCTGTATACAGAAATCCGGCCTGCCGCAGAAGCCTTCGACCGAGCATGGCCTGCTCATTTGGGTTTATCAGCCGATCTTTTCGGATTGACTTCTGGCGTCGGCGGGTCAGGTGTTTGTGTGGCGACCGGCTTTGGCGGTTCCGGTCCGTGGCCGGCGCTTCTGGGCTGCCCTTGGCGAGCGCGACCGAGATGCCGAAAACCTTCCATTGACGGTCCACCGGCGCAAACAGCAACTCGAAATTGACCTGCATGGGGACGGAGAGAAAGAAACCGGCCATGTGCAGCATGCCGTTGGGCTCGATCTGCGGCAACAGAGTGAGTTGCGGCTCCAGCACGGCGCATCGGGGCGCCGGTGCTGCAGCAGGACAAGCCGGCGGTCTGCTAGGCCGGCAAAGTGCGATCTACGGCCACGGTCGGCTGCCCTTGGCGTGCTTTGTTAATCGCATGACCCGATTGTGAATTCGGGCCGGGTTGAAGCATGACCCCAAAAAGGCCATGCTTTACCCTGAAAAGATCGAGTCTACGGCGATCCCGCTGACGCGGGCATGGCTTTGACTGAAAGGGATACGATGCGGCAAGGATGTGCGCGCTGGCTAACAGGGCTGGCAATTGTGACGGGCATGGCGATCTCCGGTCTGCCGGCCCTAGCCAAAGAGACCACCGAGCCAGTCAATATCACGTCGTTCTCGGGGGCCTATCTTGCCGCGCGGGTCGCCGAAGGCGACAATGATCTCGACAGCGCCATCGCCTACTACAAGCAGGCGCTCGCCTTCGCTCCCGGTGATACCTCCTTGCAGCAAAGCCTGATGCTGTCGCTGATCGCGCAAGGGCGCTTCGAAGAATCCCTGGTCTATGCCGACAAGCTCAAGACGGTTCCCGACGTCGAGCGGTTCTCGCGCCTGGCGCTGGCCGTCGGCTCCTTTCACAAGAAGGATTTCACCAAGGCCGAATTCTGGCTCAAGCTCTCGCTCGAATCCGATCTCGACCGGCTGATTTCCGGCGTTATGACCGGCTGGGCCAAGCAGGGCGCCGGGGACGCCAGCGAGGCCATGGCCTCGATCGACAGGCTGCAAGGGCCGGACTGGTTCGGCCTCTTCAAATCCTTCCATCGCGCGCTGATCGCGGATGCGTCGGGCTTGCCCGAAAAGGCGGATGCGATTTACGCCGCGACCCTCCAGGACACCGCGACCGGTAGCGCCGCACCCGAAACATGGATGCGCAATGCGCAGGCCTATGCCTCCTTCCTCGCCCGCAAGGGCGACAAGGACAAGGCGCTGTCCGTGCTCGATCAGGCCGAGGCATTTGCATCCGGCAAGGTGGAGATATCAGCGCTTCGCGACAGGATCACCAAGGGCGAGAAGGTCGAACCCTTCGTTGCCGGCCCGTCCGACGGCGCCTCGGAAATTCTGCTCGATCTCGCCACCGCGCTCAATCGCGGTGGCGGCGAGCCGTTCGTCCGCCTCTATCTGCAATATGCCCTGGCACTGAAGCCTGACAGCGACGCGGCCCTTGTACAGCTAGCCGCCGTTTCCGAGCAGTTGAAGGACGGCGAGGGCGCCATCGCTTTCTATCGCCGCATTCCAGCCAGTTCGCCACTGAAGGAGCTTTCGGAACTGCAGCTCGGTCTCAACCTTGCCGATCTCGACCGCCATGACGAGGCCATCTCCCATCTGAAAGCCCTTGTCGAAGCGCATCCCGACGACATGCGCGCCTATCAGGCGCTCGGTGGCGTCTATGCCTCGAAGGAGGATTTCCGCTCCGCGGCCGGTCTCTATGACAAGGCGGTAGCGATGCTGACGACCCCGACCCGCGCCGACTGGAACATTTTCTACCAGCGCGGCATCGCCTATGAGCGGCTGAAGGAGTGGCCGAAGGCCGAGCCGAATTTCCGCAAGGCGCTGGAATTGTTCCCCGACCAGCCGCAGGTTCTGAACTATCTCGGCTATTCCTGGGTGGACATGAACATCAACCTCGAGGAAGGCCTTCAGATGATCCAGAAGGCCGTCGACCTCAAGCCGAGCGACGGCTACATCGTCGATTCGCTGGGCTGGGCCTATTTCCGCCTGGGCAGGTTTGAAGACGCTGTGCGCGAAATGGAGCGTGCCGTGTCGCTGAAGCCGGAAGATCCGGTGCTGAACGATCACCTCGGCGATGCCTATTGGCGCGTCGGCCGCAGGCTGGAAGCCACCTTCCAGTGGAACCAGGCCCGCGACCTGAAGCCGGATCCCGACGTGCTCGCCGCGTTACAGCAGAAACTGCTGAAGGGCCTGCCGCCGATCGAATCCAACACGGCGCAGGAAACCCCGAAGGTCAAGCCCGAACCGGCGCCCGCGCCGAAGGGCTGACCCTTCGCCTTGACGCTTGGCGGGCGGCGCTCTAGAGCCTGATCCCGAAAAGTTGCAGACTTTTCGAGCAAGACCATGCGGCCTGTTCCAACAACAGGTGCCGCATCCCGCCGCTCCGTCGAGGCCGCCGTGACCGTTGATATCCCAGACCATATGCATCCCAGCCGCTCGTTCCAGGGGCTGATCCTGACCTTGCATAACTACTGGGCCGACTATGGCTGCGTCGTTCTCCAGCCCTATGACATGGAAGTCGGCGCCGGCACGTTCCACCCGGCGACGACACTGCGCGCGCTCGGGCCAAAGCGCTGGAACGCGGCCTATGTGCAGCCCTCGCGCCGGCCCAAGGACGGGCGCTACGGCGAGAACCCGAACCGGCTGCAGCACTATTACCAGTATCAGGTGATCCTGAAGCCGAACCCGCCTAATCTGCAGGAGCTCTATCTCGGCTCGCTGGCGTCGATCGGCATCGATCCGCTTCTGCATGACATCCGCTTCGTCGAGGACGACTGGGAAAGCCCGACGCTCGGCGCCTGGGGGCTGGGCTGGGAGTGCTGGTGCGACGGCATGGAAGTGTCGCAGTTCACCTATTTCCAACAGGTCTGCGGTATCGAATGCGCGCCGGTGGCGGGCGAGCTCACCTACGGGCTGGAGCGGCTGGCCATGTATGTCCAGGGCGTTGACAATGTCTACGACCTCAACTTCAACGGCCGTGACGGCGCCGACAAGGTGACCTATGGCGATGTCTTCCTGCAGGCCGAGCAGGAATATTCGCGGCACAATTTCGAATTCGCCAACACCGCGATGCTGCTTCGGCATTTCGAGGACGCCGAAGCCGAGTGCAAGGCGCTGCTCGAAGCGGGTCAATACCGCTTCCCAGACGCATACAAGGACAATCCACTTTACGGGAAGTTTGGCGCTTCGCAGCCGCACCGGATGGTATTTCCCGCCTACGACCAGTGCATCAAGGCCAGCCACGTCTTCAACCTGCTCGACGCGCGCGGCGTGATTTCCGTCACCGAGCGGCAGAGCTACATCTTGCGGGTGCGCAATCTGGCGAAGGCCTGCGGCGAGGCGTTTTTGCTGACGCAGGCAGGCGGACTGGCGGCTTAGCTCCAGAGGCAATTTGCGATTTCGACTGAAGCGCTGATTGGCAGTACGCGTTGGCCGCTGGAACCAGCCATCGTCCGCAGCGCCTGTCTAACGCCAGGCATCGTGAACGTGCCATGAGCCTGCGCCGCGAAACAGGCGCTGAGCGCGAGGATCTGCAGGAATGTCGATGCCGTCTTCATGGTCGTTCAGCCAATAGTTCTCTGCCTGAGCGTTGGTCGCTTCAGCGCTGCGTTCGGTTCATGGAAATCTGTGATCCAAGGACGGATAGCCCCGCTTCGACCCGACAGGCAGCGGAATATTTTTGGAAATCGTCGGTGGATGCGCCGATTGCATGGGGAAGGGTGACAGCGGCCAGCCGAGTTGCTATGCCCCTCTTTACCTCCCCCTCGATGGGGGAGGTCGCCGCGAAGCGGCGGGTGGGGGTGCCGGGGCGATTTGCCAA
>NZ_RZSU01000156.1:0-11950 GCF_003997585.1 Mesorhizobium sp. M5C.F.Cr.IN.023.01.1.1
CCAGAAAACCGTCGACCCGACGATCTGGGAGAAGGATTCGGTCCTCTGGTTCTCACGCGAGATCACACGCCGGCTGGGTGCCGAGCGGTTCGCCGGCTACGTCTCGAAATTCGACTACGGCAACACCGATGTTTCCGGCAACGCCGGCAAGAATGATGGCCTCACCCGGTCCTGGGTGAATTCTTCTCTTAAGATATCGCCGGTCGAGCAAGTGAATTTCCTGCGCCGCCTGCTTGCCGGCAAACTGCCTGTTTCGGACAAAGCCCACGCGATGACTGAGGCGATCCTGCCGACTTTCCAGGCAGGTGGCTGGACCGTGCAGGGCAAGACCGGGACTACCAGACTCGGTAATGGCGGCAAGGAAAGACGTTCGCTTGGCTGGTTCGTGGGCTGGGGTGAGAAGGATGCTCGTCAGATCGTGTTTGCCCGGCTTGTGGTCGATACGAAGCGGACCGATATGCCGAAGGGCCCCGCGACGCGGGCGACATTCCTGAAGGACCTGCCTGATCTGATCAAATAAACGGGCGACGACGATCCGGCTTTACGGCGCTTGGATCTACCCCTAAAAGGCTGCCGCCGGACGCATCCGGTATTTCACCACCCGCGCTCGTTTGCGGGACTGGATAGGAGAACTCTATGCTGAATTCCGTTTCCCTGACATTTCCCGATGGCTCCGTCCGCGACTATGAGGCGGCGATGACCGGCGCCGGCCTGGCGGAATCGATCTCGAAGTCGCTGGCCAAGAAAGCCGTTGCCTACTCGATCGACGGCGTGGTGCGCGATCTTTCCGATCCGCTCGGCAAGTCCGGTAAGATCGAGATCATCACCCGCGAAGACCCGCGCGCGCTGGAGCTCATCCGCCACGACGCGGCACACGTGCTGGCCGAAGCCGTGCAGGAATTGTGGCCGGGCACGCAGGTGACGATCGGCCCAGTGATCGAGAACGGGTTCTACTATGATTTTGCCCGCAATGAGCCGTTCACGCCCGACGATTTCCCGGTGATCGAGAAAAAGATGCGCGAGATCATCGCGCGCAACAAGCCGTTCACCAAAGAGGTCTGGCCGCGCGAAAAGGCGAAAAAAATCTTTGCCGACAAGGGCGAGCGCTACAAGCTTGAACTGATCGACGCCATTTCCGACGATCAGGAGCTCAAGATCTACGCGCAGGGCGATTGGTTCGACCTCTGCCGCGGCCCGCACATGGCTTCGACCGGGCAGATCGGCAGCGCCTTCAAGCTGATGAAGGTGGCCGGCGCCTATTGGCGGGGCGACAGCAACAATCCGATGCTGACGCGCATCTACGGCACGGCCTGGGCTGACCAGGCGCAGCTCGACGCCTACCAGACCATGCTGGAGGAAGCCGAAAAGCGCGACCACAGGAAGCTCGGCCGCGAGATGGACCTGTTCCATTTCCAGGAAGAGGGGCCGGGCGTCGTCTTTTGGCATGCCAAGGGCTGGAGGATGTTCCAGAACCTGGTCAACTACATGCGCCGTCGCCTCGACGAGCAGGGCTATCAGGAGGTCAACGCGCCGCAGGTGCTCGACAAGAGCCTGTGGGAGACGTCGGGCCACTGGGGTTGGTATCGCGATGCCATGTTCAAGGTGACGGTCGCCGGCGACGATACCGACGACGACCGGGTCTTTGCGCTGAAGCCGATGAACTGCCCCGGCCACGTCCAGATATTCAAGCACGGGCTGAAGTCCTACCGCGATCTGCCGGTAAAGCTTGCGGAATTCGGCAATGTGCATCGCTACGAACCGTCCGGCGCGCTGCACGGGCTGATGCGGGTGCGCGGCTTCACGCAGGACGATGCGCATATCTTCTGCACAGAAGATCAGCTGGAAGCCGAGATACTGCGGATCAACGACCTTATGATGTCGGTTTACCGGGATTTCGGCTTTGAAGAGGTCGTGGTCAAGCTTGCCACGCGGCCGGAAAAACGGGTCGGCACCGATCAAATGTGGGATCACGCTGAAGAAATTCTTCGGCGGTCATTGGAACGCATGGCGTCGGTATCCGGCGGTCGGATCAAGACCGGCATCAACGAAGGCGAGGGCACGTTCTACGGTCCGAAGTTCGAATATACCCTCAAGGATGCGATCGGCCGCGAATGGCAGTGCGGCACCACGCAGGTCGATTTCAACCTGCCGGAACGTTTCGGCGCCTTCTACATCGGCTCGGATTCGGAAAAGAAGCAGCCGGTGATGGTGCATCGCGCCATCTGCGGCTCGATGGAGCGCTTCCTCGGCATCCTGATCGAGAACTATTCAGGCCATTTTCCGCTGTGGTTCGCACCGCTGCAGGTGGTGGTGGCGACGATCACCTCCGATGCCGACGATTACGCGCAAAAGGTCGTCGCGCGGCTGAAGGCGGCCGGGCTGTTGGCGGAGGCCGACCTGCGCAACGAGAAGATCAACTACAAAGTGCGCGAGCACAGCCTGGGCAAGGTGCCGGTCATCCTCGTCTGCGGCAAGCGCGAGGCGGAGGAAGAGACGGTCAACATCCGCCGGCTCGGCTCCCGTGACCAGGAATCGCTTGGCCTCGCGGAAGCCGTGAAGCTCCTATCGGAAGAAGCGGTGACGCCCGACCGCAGGCGCCGCGCGGCCTGAATGCTCCGAAGTTTCAAGGCAATGGCGGTGGAGTGATCCACCGCCATTTTCATATCCCTGTCACGCCGACCTTGTAATGAGCCGTCATGCTCAAACTGAAATTGCGCGAACGGCCTTTTCCCGAGCTTTCCTATGCCAATCCGCGCCAGCCGGCATTGGCGCGCTGGTTCATCCATTCGATCGAAGGCCTTTCCGGTCGCGACCGCTATGCGGCGCTCTATGATTTCTGGCGCCGCCATGTGGTGCCGACGGGCGAGCGTGTGTTCAGCCGCATGCTGGAGTTGATCGATGTCGGGGTGCGGACCACCGGCCAATGGCCGCCGGCAAGATTGCCCGACACGCCGTTGGTGATCGTCGCCAATCATCCGTTCGGTATCGGCGACGGCATTGCGGTGCTCTCGCTGGCCGAGCAGCTTCAGCGCCCGTTCCGCGTCATGATCCACAAGGACCTGCTCAAGATCCGCGAGATGGAGCCATATTCGTTGCCGATCGACTTTTCCGAGACCAAGGACGCGCTGAAGAACAACATGGCGGTGCGCCATGAGGCGGTGCGGCTGCTGAAAGAGGGCGTCATCATCGTCGTGTTTCCCGCGGGCGGCGTCGCCACCGCGCCGAGAGGCTTTGGCCGGGCGCGCGATCTGCCGTGGAAAATGTTTCCGGCCCGTCTCGTCCAGGACGCCAAGGCATCGGTTGTCCCAATGCACTTTTCCGGTCAGAACGGCCGGCTGTTCCATTTGGTCAGCGGGCCGATGAACATGGCCGAGCGCGACGGGCGCGTGGCGAAGTTCGTCGGCAAGGCTTCGTTGACGCTGCGCACTTCCCTGCTCATCCACGAATTCGCGCGACTGTCCGGCAAATCGATCGACGTGCGCGTCGGGGATGTGCTCACCTGGAGCGAACTGGAACCGCTGCGCGACCGCAAGGCTTTGCTCGACCGCCTCCATCGCGGCGTTTTCGATCTGGCACCGGTCGAACCGCGCGGCCGCGGCCAGTTTCTGCCGCGACGCATGCGCAAGGCGGCCTGATCGGCAAACCATACGCTGGACCCGATCCCGTACGGCAATGTCCGGACGGTTTAGTCCGCGCCTTCCTCGGGATCCATCGCCGAGGCCTCCGTGGCGAGAACCTCGATTTCCTTGTTCTGCCCGGCCACGACCGTAAAATCCTTCTGGTAAATGCGGTCGCGGTTCTTGGCGATGATGGTGTAGTCGCCCTCGGCAAGCACCATCGAAGCAAAGGCGCCGACGGTTTCCTTGATGGGATCGCCGGATTCGTTGAGCAACGACCAAGAGGTGTCGGCAATCGCCTCTCCACCTGACTCGCGTACCAGCTTCATGGTCATCTCCGCAGCACGGTGCTCGACGGCCGCTTCGGTCAGCTTGCCGGCCTCGACGCGTATGTCGGAGCGGATGACCGCATTCACCCCGCCATAGGTCGAGACGACGTGATAGACGCCCGCGTTCAGCCGCACTACGCTGTTCGGCTCGACATCGGGTATGATCAGGGCGCGATCGTGATTGGCTTCGGCTTGGCCCTCATAAATCGAAAACCGCAGTTTCTTCGGCGGTATGCGCACCCCGCCCGATAGTACGGCATCGAGCTTGAGCCCGCCGGCATCGAGCACGAGGCTTTCGCGCTTGGCGTCCTTGCCGACGGTGATGCGCTTGGTGGCGCCGGCCCGGCCGTAGGACGCATGGACCAGGTAGCTGCCGGGCTCGAGCTGGAACACCGCGCTGCCGCCATGGGCGGAAGCGACCATCGGCAGCTTGCCGTCGCCGGTGGGTTCAGGCTTGAAGACGCGCCAGACGATGCCACGCGTGATGTCGGCGCCTTTGTCCGTCAATTGCGCCGACAGCGTGATCGCCCCGCTGCTCCCCAATGCCAGCGGTGTCTCGCTTTTCGGAGGCGCATAGGTCGAAATTCCGGGAAGTTTCAGATCACCGAGGCCGTCCACATCTTGCGCGAAGGCAAGCGAAACCGGCACCATGAACAGTGCGGCAGCGAGCCAGATCAGGAAAAGACGCAATGTCCCCTCAAACATGCCTTGCGTTGAAGCCCAAGGCGGTGGCAATTTCAAGGCTTAAGACTCCGATCAGCTTCTGCTAGAGGGCTCTTTGTCCGGCGCGCCGCGCCAATGCCCGAGCCGCCCAATGCCCCGATGGTGCGCTTCAGCTCAAATTCCAGGAGACTTGCGCCCATGGCGTCGCCGATCATCGACTTTCTGCTGACCCGAAATTCCGCACCGATCCCGGAGTTGAAGGAACCGGCGCCCAGCGACGCCGACATCGCGACGATGATCGCCGCTGCTTCGCGGGTGCCGGACCACGGCCGCCTCGAGCCCTGGCGCTTCATCCTCTACCGCGGCGAGGCACGCATCGAGATCGGCAAGAAGCTGGCAGCCCTTGCCGAACAGCGTGAAGGGCCGCTGCCAGAAAGCCGGCACAATCAGGAACTGGCGCGCTTTTCACGCGCGCCGCTGGTGATCGGTGTTGTGTCGAGCCCGAAGGAAAACCCAAAAATCCCGCAATGGGAAATGTTCCTGTCGGGCGGCATGGCGGCGATGAACCTGATGATATCCGCCAATGCGCTGGGCTATGGCACCAACATGATCAGCAACTGGTATTCCGATGTGCCGGAGGGCAGGGCGATCCTCGGGTTGGCGCCGCATGAGCGGGTCGTCGGCTTCGTCCATATCGGCTCCTATCGGGGGCCGACGCCGGAACGGCCGCGGCCTGATCCGGCAAAGCTCTATGCCGACTATGCAGGGCCGTGGGTGGGCTGAATGTTCTACGAGCCGGCAAAGGGTCATGGGCTGCCGCACGACCCGTCCAAGGCGATCGTGGCGCCACGGCCGATCGGCTGGATCTCGACGGTAAGCAAGGCCGGCGAGATCAACCTCGCCCCCTATTCCTTCTTCAATGCTTTTTCGACACGACCCTTCATCGTCTGGTTTTCGTCCGAAGGCGAGAAGGACAGCGCCGCCTTCGCCGAACAGACAGGCGAGTTCGTCGCCAATCTCGTCAGCCGCGATCTCGCTGAACAAATGGTCCGCACGGCGGTCGATGCACCTCGCGGTGTCACCGAATTCGTCTATGCCGATCTCGCCATGGCGCCGTCGCGTCTTGTTGCGCCGCCCCGCGTGGCGGCGGCGCCGGCGGCGCTTGAATGCCGGGTGACGGAAATCCTGCGGCCAAAGGCGCTGGACGGGACGCTGACCAGCGCTGTCGTCGTTGCCGGCGAAGTTGTCGGCGTGCATATCGACGATGCGTTCCTGAACGACGGCATGTTCGATATCGTCAAGGCGGGGAATGTCAGCCGTCTTGGCTATATGGATTATGCCAGTGTCAGCGAAATCTTTTCGATGCGCCGGCCGCGCTGGGGAAAAGACTAGAATTTGATCCCGGAATCGGGATGGGACGCTAACTTTTTGGTCGTTCTCCCGTTCCGGGGAGACATGCATCAACGATTGCTTCTCTCGATCATCGCAACGATTGTCTCGTAAAGTTCGTCCCGCGCCTGTTGAGCGGTGATTTCTCCCGTCGCAGCAGCATGGGACAAGGTGTCCGCTGCGCCTAGCATTGCCCAAAAACCGGCCTGCATGATCCCTCTTGGCCCTGTAAACGGGGCCAACGCCTTCCGGCACCTCTCAATGAAATCCAGTTGGTAATCCCGCTTGACCGTCTCCAGTTCAGGCGAGCCTGCCAGCGCGGCCAGCACGCCGGGGATCTCACGGCCCTGAGCCAGCACGCATTCAACGTAGGACGACGCGATGACAGAGGCTTTCTCTTCCAAAACCGAAGCGCTTCCTTCAAGGGCGGCGTCGATCAGAGCCGTCTGGCGCGCGTCGAAATCCTGATAGAGGGCGGTCAGCAAACCATTGCGCGTACGGAAATGATCATAGACCACCGGCTTGGCGACACCGGCCTGTTCGGCCAGGCGCGGCAGCGTCAACGCGTCGGTGCCTTCATCGCGAACCAGCCACCTCGCCACCTCAAGCAGTTGGCTTAGCCGCTGCTCGCGACTGAGACGAATGCGCCTCCCTGTGGATTCGCGGTTCTTCAGTGTGCTTGACACGTCTATGTACCAAAAGTAACTTACCTGGAGTATATAGGGTTCTCTCTTCAATCGCAACCATCCGCCGGGCGTCCCGCCGGCGGCCGAATCGGCACGCCTCCGCATGCCGTTCGCAGAGGATTTGTGTCTTATGACCGATACTTCACTTGCACGCTCCACCGACCGCAGGGCATGGTTGGGCCTCATGGCCGTCCTGCCTCTGGTCCTGCTCGTAGCCATGGACGGCTCGATACTCTATCTCGCCATGCCGCGTGTGACCTCGGCCATCACGCCGACCGCTGACCAAGCACTCTGGATTCTCGACATCTACGGTTTCGTGGTTGGATCGCTGCTGATCGTCTTCGGCAATATCGGCGACCGTTATGGGCGGCTGAAGCTGATCATGATCGGCGCGGTGGTTTTCGGTGCTGGATCGCTCGGCGCAGCCTATTCGCAAACGCCTGAAAGCCTGATCGCCTCGCGCGTCCTAATGGGACTGGGCGGCGCGACACTGTTGCCCTCCGGGCTGGCGATCGTGAGCTCGCTGTTCCCCGATCCGCGAACACGCGCTCAGGCGATCGGCATTTTCGCGGCGACTTTTGCAGCTGGTTTCGCCATCGGGCCTGTCATCGGCGGCCTGCTGTTGCGGCAATTCGAATGGGGCGCCGTGTTTCTCATCAATGTCCCCGTCGTGATCGGCTTCCTGATCTCTGCACCGGTACTGCTTCAGGAGGTGCGTTCGACTACCTACGGGCGAATCGATCTCGTGAGCCTCGTATTGTCCTTCGCAGGCGTCCTGTTGTTCACATATTCGCTCAAGAGCGCGGCGGCCCATGGCTTCACGCCGACGCTATTGACCATCGGGATCGTCGGCATCTTTGCCCTTGGGCTGTTCGTGCGCAGACAGAGCAGGATTGACTATCCGCTGCTTGACCTGGACCTGTTCCGAGACCCCATTTTCTCCATCGCCATCCTGACCGGTCTTCTTACGCTGGTTGTCTGGTCGGCCACCGGATATCTGTCGGGCATCTATCTGCAATCGGTGCTGGGCTTTGATGTTTTCAATGCTGCACTGCTGACGCTGCCGGGCGCGATCTTGCTGACGGCGACTTGCGTGGGCACCGCTCGCATCGTGGAGCGGATCGGCCGCAAAACCGCCCTTGTTGCCACACATCTGCTCATCAGCGTCGGCGTCCTTCTGCTGCTGTTCACGACCACCGAGGTCGGAATCGCGGCCTTCATCGCCTCGACCATGATCGCTGGCGTCGGATATGGGCTGTCCTTCAGCCTCGTGGCCGAGATCGCGGTGTCGGCCGTTCCTGCCGAACGAGCGGGTGCGGCGAGTTCGATCGCCGAGACCAGCAACGAACTGGGCAACGCGCTGGGAATTTCCCTGCTCGGATCGTTGGCCGCGCTGACCTTCCGGCTGTTGGGTCCCGGCGTTGCCGGCACGCTCAACGAAACACTTGATCGGTCGGACCCTGAAATTATCGAGCGGGCCAACGAGGCCTTCCTCACCGGTTTACATGTCGCGGTCGGGGCCGGCGGTCTGCTAACGCTTGCAACTGGCATCATCGCGTGGCTCTGGCTGCCGAGAAAGTTACCCGAATGACCTCTGCTGGCAGGGAGTTAGTTATAAGACACCCCGAAGCAAGGATATCCGGCAGAAAGCCCGCTAGGCCGAAATCCCTGCCGCCCTGGCTCGCGCCAGAAGCCGCTCTGCCAGCCGCAGATGCGGCCGGTCGTACATTTTGCCATCGATGCCGACGACGCCGGGATTTCCAGCCGCCTCGAATGCCTGAACGATCGCCAGGGAGTGTTTCACCGCCTCGGTCGACGGCGTGAAGGCAGTGTTGATGACCGGCACTTGCGCCGGATGGATCGCCATCTTGCCGGTGAACCCGTCGCGCTCTGCCTCGGCGCATTCCGCCTCGAAGCCGCCCATGTCGCGAAAACTAGGGAAAACCGTGTCGATCGCGGCGACTTCCGCGGCACCCGCGGCGAGGATGGTCATGGTACGGGCGAAGCGGAACACATCGGTGGAGCGGCCATTCTCGTCGCGGGCCGTGCGCGCACCGATTGCTGCCGAGAGGTCTTCCGCACCCCAGGTCACGCCGACAAGCCGCGCGCTTGCGTTGGCGTAGGTCGCAGCCGCCAGCACGCCGGCAGCTGTTTCGGTGATGATCGGCAGGATTTTTATCGCACCATCCGGCAGCCCGCTTTCGGCCTCGTGCACCCTGAGCTTTGCCGAGAGATGCTGGACATCCTGTCCGCTATTCGACTTCGGCAGCATGATGCCGTGGGGTTTCACTGGCACGAGTGCCGCCAGATCGTCTTCGGTCAGGCCGGTCGAGAAATCGTTGATGCGGACATAGATCGCGGACCTGGTTTGATGCCTGTGTTCGGGGATGAAGCGTGCGGCGATATCGCGTGCCAAGGCCTTGTTTTGTGGCGCGACCGAATCCTCGAGATCGACAATGACCACGTCGGCGCCGGCGCCAAACGCCTTTTCCAGCTTCTTTTCGGAATCGCCTGGAACGAACAGCAGCGAGCGCATTGGTCAGGCCGCCTTCTTCTTCATCATCATCGCCTGCCTTGTGCATTTGGCGACGAGCACGTCGTTCTGATTGTAGGCGCGGTGCTCGAATTCGACGATACCGCGGTCCGGCTTCGACCTGGAGTCGCGCACCGACACCACCGTCGTCTCCACGCGGATGGTGTCGCCGTGGAAGACCGGATGCGGAAACACCGTCTCCTTCATGCCGAGATTGGCGATGGTGGTGCCCACGGTGATGTCGTTCACCGAAATGCCGATCATCAGGCCCAGCGTGAACAGCGAATTGACCAGCGGCTTGCCCCATTCGCTCTTGGCGGCGAAGTCGAAATCGATGTGCAGCGGTTGCGGGTTAAGCGTCATTACCGAAAACAGCATGTTGTCGCTTTCGGTGACGGTTTTACGCAGCGCGTGCCGGAAGACATGGCCGACGACGAACTCTTCCAGATAAAGCCCGGCCATGCTCGATCTCCTCCGCTGCCGCATCGGCCTGAAAATCGGAATCGATGTTCGGAAAGCACGATGCGAAATTCAAAGTGTTAGAGCGTACTTCTGTGCGTCCGCTCTTAGGGGTTGATAGGCGCTGCATACCGCGCTCGCAAGCCAGTTAACAAACATGGTGAACCGTTCGTAAACCATTTCTGCCTACGGTCTTCACTGGGGCGGGAACGGACTCGGGTTAGGGGCGTAGCGGACGGCATGGTTGTTTCGCATTTCCTGAAATGGATCTACACGGCCAAGGTTTCGGAGCGCGCTGCTGCGGCAAGCGCCCTGGCTCGCGCCTACATCAATGCCGATTTGCCTTTCGAGGACCGCTGCGCGGCGGAGGCCGCGCTGACGCTGCTGCTCGACGATGCCTCGTCGAAAGTGCGGCTGGCGATTGCAGAGGCGCTGTCGATGAGCGATCACGCGCCGCTGCAGATCATCAGCGCGCTGGCGTCCGATCAACCGGAAGTCGCAAGCCTGGTGCTGGCACGTTCGCCGCTGCTCACCGATGCTGATCTGATCGACCGCGTTGCCGGCGGCCAGAAGGCGACGCAGAAACTGATCGCCGATCGTGCGCGCGTCTCCATGGCGGTTGCCGCGGCGATCGCCGAAATCGGCGAGCCGGAAGCCTGCGCCACGCTTCTCGCCAACAGCGGCGCCGACATCGCTTCGCTCAGCTTCCGCCGTATCGCCGAACGCCATGGCCATCTGCCTTCGATGCGCGAAGCGCTGATATCAGACGCGCGTCTGCCCGCCGACTGCCGGCATATGCTGCTGATAAAACTTGGTGAAACGCTCAAATGTTCGCCGCTGGTGCTGGCGTTGATGGGCCGTGCCAGAGCCGAGCGCGTCATGCGCGACGCCTGCGTCAAGGCTTGCGTGACGCTGATCGAAGGCACGCGCCAGGAGGAACATACGGCGCTCATCGAGCATCTGCGCCTGCGCGGCGACCTGACCGCAAGCTTCATCATTCGCACCATCGCGCATGGCAAGGTCGATTTCTTCGGCTCGGCGCTGGTCGCGCTCAGCCAGCAATCCGAACAACGGGTGAGAGCGCTGCTGGCCGGCGGGCATGACGTGGCGCTGCAGGCGCTGTTCCGCAGCGTCGGCCTTGCCGCGGCCACGCACGCGATCATCCTGCGCGCGCTGAAGATCTGGCGCGAGGTCGCCAATGGCAAGCGCCTCGCCGGCGTCCAGGAAGTCAGCTGGCTGATGCTGAAGGAATTGGGCGGGCAGTCCGCCGAAGGCGATCTCGCCGGATTGGTCAAATCGATCCATCTCGATGCGCTGCGCGAAAACGCGCGCGGCCATGCGCTGGCGATCGCTGCGGCTTAGACCTTATCCTTCGCGAAAAAATCCGGGAGCAACGCATTCGTGCGAGCGAGTTAGCTCAGATATCCAGCACTTCCGTCTCGGCGAATTCCGCACGTTCCTGGATGAAGCGGAAGCGGGCTTCCGGCTTGGTGCCCATCAGCGCGTCGACCGCATCCTTGGTCGCCGCCTCGGCGTCGATGACATCGACCCTGAGCAGCGTGCGCTTTCTCGTGTCCATGGTGGTTTCCTTGAGCTGGGCGGCCATCATTTCGCCCAACCCCTTGAAGCGGCCGATTTCGACCTTGCCGCGCCCGGTGAACTCGGTGCGCAGCAGTTCGTCCTTGTGCGCATCGTCGCGGGCATAGGCGACCTTGCCGCCTTGCCGGATCGAGTAGAGCGGCGGCACCGCCAGATAGAGATGGCCGCCGCGGACCAGGCTCGGCATCTCCTGATAGAAGAAGGTGATCAGCAACGAAGCGATATGGGCGCCGTCGACGTCGGCATCTGTCATGATGATGACCCGGTCGTAGCGCAGATCCTGATCGCGGTACTTCGAGCGTGTGCCACAGCCAAGCGCCTGGATCAGGTCGGAAATCTGCTGGTTGCCGGCAAGTTTGTCGTTGCCGGCGCTGGCGACGTTGAGGATTTTGCCGCGCAGCGGCAGCACCGCCTGGCAGGCGCGATCGCGCGCCTGTTTCGCCGAGCCGCCGGCCGAATCGCCCTCGACGATGAAGAGTTCTGCGCCGGCCGCGGCATTCTGCGTGCAGTCGGCGAGCTTGCCGGGCAGGCGCAGCTTGCGCACCGCGCTCTTGCGCGAGACTTCCTTTTCCTGGCGCCGGCGCACCCGCTCGTCGGCACGCGCGATCACCCATTCGAGCAGCTTCGAAGCTTCCTGCGGATTATCGGCCAGCCAGTGATCGAAGGGATCGCGGA
>NZ_RZSU01000157.1:0-11852 GCF_003997585.1 Mesorhizobium sp. M5C.F.Cr.IN.023.01.1.1
GCCGCGAAGTCTACGACTTCGCCTCCATCCCGGAGAATTTCCAGCGCTGGGCGGCAGGCCTCGGCCGGCGCTTCGAAAGATCGGGCGAGGAATGGACGGCTGAGGATCCCCACGGCCGGCCCATCCGCATCCGTTTCTCCCGGCCCAATGAATTCGGTGTCCTCGATCACGTCGTCTTTGCCGATGGAAAGGAAACCCGCAATGCGGTGCGCGTGGTTCCCAACGGAACCGGCGCGGAGGTCATGTTCGTGCTCTTAAGGATGCCGGACATGACGGAGGAGATCTTCGCTGCCGACGCCGCGGCGGTAGAGCGCGACCTCAACACCCTGAAGGCAATGCTCGAACGCTGAGCTTCCCAAGATCACGAAAGGAGAAGATCATGGCCAAATCCAGCAACGACAAGCGCATCGACTATGTCGAGTTTTCCGTCGGCGACATCGCGCGCTCGCGCGACTTCTATGGCAAGGCCTTCGGCTGGTCCTTTAAGGACTACGGGCCGAGCTATTGCGAATTCAACGATGGCCGCCTGACCGGCGGCTTCGCCCTCGGCGGCCAGAGCAAGGCGGCAGGCGGGCCGCTGGTGATCCTCTATGCCGACAAGCTCGACGAGACCCAGCGCCGCGTCGAGGCGGCCAGCGGGAAGATCGTCAAGCCCGCCTATTCCTTCCCGGGCGGCCGCCGCTTCCACTTCTCCGATCCGGACGGCTACGAGCTGGCCGTGTGGTCGGAGAAGTGAGGAAGCAGAAGGGGCGCCGAGCCGAGCCGGCACCTCTTTCGAATGGTTTGGGCGGCCGTCAGGGCTTAATGCTGCTCTTGGCGCCAGGAGCGGATATTGAATACTGACTGGGCGAGCTACCAAGGATTCGATTGTGCGGCTGGTATCTCTGTGCTGAACCACCTTAGAGATGCCAGCGCTGCTGTTGTAACAAAATTATTGTCAGATGGCGTAGCTCGCATCGTATAAGGCTGGCCTGAGGACCATCGCATACCGCACGAAGCATGACGGAACGGACACGAACGACAGTACGGCAAAGGCTGTATGCTTTTTTGGTCGCTGGCCTGGGCGGGCTGGCAGCATCGGCAATCTCGTTTTCGATGACGCTCTACGAAGCTGCCCATCCGCCAAAGGTGCCCGTTGTGCAAGCAGGCCAGCAGATCGATACCGGTCGATGGTTCGTGACCTTGCGAACGGCACGTATCGGAACAGTGCCGCCGACAGGCGTTTCCTCATCGCAACCCGTGCAGCTTATGATGGTGGATCTGGATGTGGTGAACCGTTCCGCCACCCCGAACAACGTGCTCTACCGCGTCGTCACGCTCAGCGCACCGGGGCGAAAGCTGCGGATGCCATCGGTCTATCTCGATCG
The DNA here is from genome assembly GCF_003997585.1 of Mesorhizobium sp. M5C.F.Cr.IN.023.01.1.1. Classification (NCBI taxonomy): domain Bacteria; kingdom Pseudomonadati; phylum Pseudomonadota; class Alphaproteobacteria; order Hyphomicrobiales; family Phyllobacteriaceae; genus Mesorhizobium; species Mesorhizobium sp. M5C.F.Cr.IN.023.01.1.1. The sequence goes on from NZ_RZSU01000157.1 coordinate 1,368, forward strand.
CGACAAGTATCTGGCGGGATATTTCAACCCCAACATGCCGGAACGCGCGACGATGGCTTGGGAGTGGCCGGCCGGTGTGCCCGTGCCGGACAAGGTGACGATCACCGTTACCGGCCAAATCTACAAGTTGCGCGACAATCTCTACGGAGCAAGCGGGTGGTACGACCGCGATCCCGTTGCGACGGTCGATCTGCCGGTGGAGAAGGCGCCATGATGCGCATAGTGCGTTCGGCGCTTGCGATACTGTTTGCTGCCGCCGTGCTGTACGGCATGCAGCATACGCGTCCGCTGTACAGCGACATTACATCGCCGATCGTCTCTGCTGGCGGCATGAACAAGCGTGTGGAGGCCAGCGCCTTCGCGCTTTCGCTGGACAGCGCCAGGGTGGCGCGTGTTCTCAACGTCGAGACCTTCGGGAAGTCAAAGACCTACACGACTTCCGGCGTATGGGTTGTGGTTGAAGGCGAGGCCGAGGCGAAATTCGAGACATTGGGTCTCACATCGGGCGAGTGGCTGAGCGGCAGCGGCGTCCGTTATGTCCTGACCGACCGGGTGCCGGCGACGATCGAAATGATGCCGGGCGATGCCTACCAGCCCGGCCTGCCACGCCGCGTCCTTCTGGTGTTCGAAGTGCCGGAGGAAGCCGTCGCCGGCGGGACCGTAGTGGTCGCACGCACAAAATTGTTGCCGCTCGACGATGAGATCCGCATCGCCACGAACATTTCCGGCAAAGACATCGAGCCCGCGATCACTATCCGCCGCAACGAGGAAGGACCGCCATGGACAGTTCTCCCGCAAAGGTGACGTCAGCGCGGCGAGGCTACTGGCTGAGCTTGATGGCGCTGGTGGTTGCGCTGCCAGCCGCACTCGCCGCGCAGACATGGGGAAGCATCAAGGACTGGCGCTCCCAACATTTGCGCCAGCCGGTATCTGCGATCTTAGGGCAACCGATCGACTATGCCGGCGCAAGCTGGACCGTGACGCGTCTCATCAGGCTGGCAGGCAGCGAGGGAAGCGCCGTCGTCCTCGGGGAATTCGAAGCTCTCGCAGCTGACCCGAAAGCGCTCGGCGCCGTTCCATGCAAGGTGCGGCTTTCCGATGGAAGCGGTCGCGAATGGCAGCCAACCCTATTCGCCGATCCGGTGGTCAGAAAGCAGTATCCGGATGTAAGGAACCGGTCCCTGTGTGGCGGCACCGCATTCGCGGCGACGGAACCAGGCAAGCCGGCACGGATGGCTGCCAGCTTTTTGATCCCACCTGCGGCGAGCAGCCTCACACTATCGATCGCCCTCTACTCGGCGCTGCCGAGTTATCTCAGCGTCAGCGAGCCGCGGACCTGACGCCACGCGCCTCGCCAGCCATGGCGACTGCAGTCTCGAGCACGGCTGCAAGCAGCGCGACCCGGACCGCGTCGAGCAGGATTCCTCCGTCGAGTTCGCTTGGGCTGCCGATGAACAGGCTGATCGTGTCGGCGAAGATCTGCCAAGTTGCGAGATCATGCGCTCCGATCAGTCTTGTCAAGCCATACCACATCCAGGCGCCGATCCAGGAGATGGCCTGATAGACGATGACGAAGGTGACAAGCGTCGCAAGGCCGGCACTGAGCGTCAGCTTGAGACAAGTCCAGACCGGCGAATAGCGGCTGCGGTAGCCGCCAACGAAGTGCGTCGCGAAATCCTTCAGCCACTTTTGCCATGAGGTCGTGCGCGATAGCGCGGAACCGGGAGCGGCCGGCGCGGAAAGCTCATAGCCGTTGATGATCGCCGCCATCACCAGCCATACAATCGGCAGCAACGCGAAAAAGAACAGATTCTGAAGCTGCTCTCCGAAGGGAAGCGGCCGGAATTCCACCGGAACGAACTGGCCGGCCGCAGCCGCCGACGTTACCGGCGCAAGCAAATCGAGGCTGAGCTGTTGCAGCGCGGCGCCTGCGCCAAGCCAGCGGATGAACTGGTCTTTCCATTCGCCGAGCGCGTAGAGACCGATGAAGACCCAAGTTGCGTCCGTCGCCACTATCAGCAGCCGCCAGTAGGGGTGAGAGGCGCGCGCATTCAGTCGCTTGGCGGCAAAACGCACCAGCCAGCAAATGACGATCGACAGTACCACGCCGCTCGACTGAAGAATGGCGAAGATGTCGACGCTCTTGCCGAGTTCTGCCTGGGCCAGCGCCATGCGCGAATACTCGCGGACCGTATCGCCGAGGAAACCCCAGGCGGCATAGTATGCGAAGAACGGCAGGATCGCGGCCGCGGTAATCGCCAGGATCGGCTCGCGCTTTTTTCGTCCGCTCCCTTTTTCGGCTTTTGTCTCAGTGCCGCCACCGCCGGCATATGCGGCCGGAGCACCACGAACATCATGACCAGCACCGTCAGCTTGGCGAGAATCACCAGCGACAGCATGACCATTCCGCCCAGCGGGAATTGGAGGCCGATCGTCACGGCGCCCTGAAGCAGCAGATCACGAGCGATCACGCCAAGGCAGCCGACAAGCAACAGCTGCGGCCAGCACTGGACAAGCAACCGCGCGGTTGCTGCAAGAGGCCGGTATATGTCGTCAATCGCCGTGGTCATCGCGTCAGGTGGCTTTCGTGCTCCGGTCCTGGACGTTCGCCAGACGGTCCTTCTCTATTCCTGCAGTTGCGATCAAACTCAAACCACTTGGGTTTGAATTTGATCGCAGGTACGCAAGTTTACCTCATCCGCCTCGCCGGGCTTGACCCGAGGGGCCTGTCCCAAATCCGTGAACAAAGATTCGGAGGCTACCAGCTTTCGAGAGTCAGGCCGGCAGCCTCTCTTGCAGGGCCTTTGTAGCAACGCCGCCCATTAAATTTTGTTGCCGCAGGCTTCGGAATCAAGACCTGTTCGCTATAGCTAATATAAGCCGTTCGAAAGACAATTCATTCAATGACGATTTAGCTTTGAGATAACGTGATTTTAATCATGAAGCTACATACATCTTGCATCGTCTGAGTTATCTTCCGCTAAGCTGTTGACGCCGGCCCGATACGATCAAGATAATTGCGATCAACGCTTGAGGGCAATGCAGGAGGTACTTGATATGTTCAGATACGTGGCTTTAGCGGCTGTCGCGTTTGCGGCGCCCCTGCTCGTTTCGGAGGCCCGGGCGCAGTCGACCGTCGAGTGCCACTCCAGGCACTACCAGTACGACGAGTGTTTCGCCGGCCCTTTGAAGCAGCCGCAGTTGATTCATCAGATATCGAGCAACGCCTGCATCCTCAATCGTACCTGGGGTTATAATCCGAAGAGCAAGTACATCTGGGTCGCCCAGGGATGCCAAGGGGTTTTCGCCGATGTTGCCGGCTATCACTACGGTCGCGGGGACACATTCGATCCCAATGCGCGAATGTATGATCATCGGGGACATGACGTAGGTGCTGTGGTTGGCGGAGCCATATTAGGCGCGCTCGTCGAAGGGATGGCCGAAGACGCGAACCGGAAGCATCATCACAGGACCAGCAATTATCGGCCAGACGACGGCTACAATGGTTGCCATGGCGTCGGCTGCATGGTCGACGACCCGGATAGCGCTGTCGACAACACCCCCCAGTTCGACAAGGAGGGTGAACCCAACTTTGACGAGCACGGCAACTATCAGGGTTGTCATGGGGCCGGCTGCCTCGTCGACGATCCCGGAGATGAAGAATAACCCCTGCGTCAGGTTACTGGAAACACCGCTCATCTCGCCACGTTGGCAATTTTCTGGAGGCGACGAAGCCGGATGAGTTGGCGTTGCACGGCCGAGAGCACTGAACACCGCTCTTGTTCCCAAGTTTAAGGGGCAGGGTCAGAAGCGAAAGCAATCTGTGCGCGGAATTGAACGTAGGTATTCCAGCGATATCAATGGCATGTGGCGGAGGGAGTGGGATTCGAACCCACGGTGGGCTTGCACCCACGCCGGTTTTCAAGACCGGTGCCTTAAACCGCTCGGCCATCCCTCCAAGTAGTTGATTTAAAGTGGCTTTCTGCCTCTTTGCGGTTTGCTCAAAAGGCCGTCTGCTACGCAATTTGCAACTATTTGGCTTTTCGTTCGCTGCTTATAGCCGCCTGCAACGCGGCGTCAACTTGCTCTGCGGCGTCAGCCTGCATTCCCGGCATAACATGGGAATAAAGGTCCAACGTGATGCCAATGCTCGAACGGCCAAGTCGCTCGCTGGCAACCTTCGGATGGACACCGGCCGAAAGCATCTGAGAGGCATGGGTATGCCGAAGATCATGGAAGCGGATGCGGGGCAGGGTGGTATTTCCCGAGAACGCGAACCCATTCGTGGGTAAGCGACCTTGGCTGCAAGGGTGCGCCGTCGACCTGGGCAACGACGAAGCTGTTACCATCGGGGCGAAGGCCAAGACGAAGCTGTTCCTCTGCCTGGCGCACTCGATGTCGGCGGTGCTGCCGGCGGCATCATTGGCGCCCTTACGGAATCCGGCGTGCCCGAAAGCGATGCGCATGTTTATGCAGAAGGCGTCCGACGTGGCGGGACTTTGGTTACGGCTAGAGTTGCGGACGAGCTTGCGCGGAGCGCCGAGCAAATCCTCAGTCAATCAAGGTCGGTCGACTTAGTCGAGCGCCGCAGGGACTACGAGGCGGGGGGCTGGACCGGGTTTGACCCCGATGCAGACGATTATACCGCCGATGAAATCGAGCGCGACCGCGCGCGCGACGTCAATCGAATCTGACCAAGTGGCCCCGCCTGCGCAGTAAGCGGGGCCAGCTCGCTGTAGCTACCCTCAATCCCTGAGAGGTGGGTTCTCTGCGCATCACTACAGCCAAAATCGCGAGGGCCGGTCCCGCGGTCGGCACATCTCAATGTCGGTTTCTATCGTGCCGCAGATCAGAAGGCGGCATGACCCGATCGTGGCCAATGTTCGGAGAATGGCAATGTCTGCAGCTGTTCGATCGCGCGAATGGAAGCTATGGCGAGAAATCGGCGATATAGCCATGATCGATGTTGATTCAATGATGGATTGGACGGACTGAGAAAAACGAACAAAAATGAATGCTTAAGAGAATTTCGCTTGGTGATGCAGTACCGAATGAAATAAGGGCGAAGCTGCCGACCGAAATAACAGCTGCCGTGGCTGCTGTCATCGAGCCAACGGATAGGTCTGCGGCGATTTGCGATATGCTTCTTCGCAAAGGGGCGAACAAAACCACGGCCCTTGTGGGACAGCCCGTCGATAGGATGTATACGGAGCATGCATCTTGCACACCGGATCGATCCAGGCCGGATCAGGCGACGGAGCAAGCTCGATCTCATAAAGAGGGACTTCGCCAGCTACCGATCGCAGGGCCACTTTTCCGAGATCTCGGACTAGAATGCCTCTGGCAGCAGCGGCATCGGCAACAGGTTGCGTCGTAAGCAATTGACCGGGGGATGCAAGCGCAGCAATGCGTGATGCTACGTTGACGGTCGACCCAAATAGATCGCCTGCCCTGCGGACGACAGGCCCGTGGTTCAGCGCGGCCCGCGTCAGCGGCAGGCGCGGTTCTTTTCTGCACGCCTGCAACAGCGCTCCAAGTGCCGGGATCGCGACTTCCGGCTCGGAAAACGAGAGCATTGCCTCGTCACCGATCCATTTGATCGGAGGTCCGTAACCACTAAGCGCCTCGCGGACCATGCTCTCGAAAATCTCGAGCACATCGATTGCGGCTGCATCTCCATAAACGTCCGCGATGGCGCTAAAGCCTGCAAGATCGATGAATGCAACCGTAGCCGAAGCGCTGGCGGAGCTCTGCGTCTGGCTCGTATCCCTGTCCATGCGAAGTTATTTAAGGCCTGTCGCGCTGTTTGGCGAATCTCAAACGCTACCGTCAAGGCTCCAGAACGTAGGTACGCGACGCCGCTGGCCTCTCCTTCGAGCGAAACTAGAAATGTGTTTGCCGTCTGTTTCGTTAGACTCCTACGGGAACACTTTGGAGTCGCAAAGTGTTTGCCGAGTGGCGAAGGCGAGGCGTCTATCTCGACCTCGCGCAAGCTTGCAGCATCCTTTCTCAAGGCCGGTGGTTAGTCCTGCCAAGCGCGGCGGCAAGTACGGACGCGCGCGCAAGGATTCCACGGGACCTCTTTGTCAGCCGGCGGTTCTGCTCGATGAGTTCCTCAGTTTCTTTAATGCGGATGAGGCTTTGCCTGGCCCTCTCATCGAGCTGCTTAACCAGCTTTTTGGCGTCGTTGATGTGTTGCATGGTGATGCCGCCTTCAAAAGCGTTCGCCCGCGATTCAAACCCGCGAGGCTGGGAACCGTTCCCTAGGCATCGCGTATGTGCGTCTAGCGGGCATAGTTCGGCGTAACAAATCGCCTTCTACCAAAGCCAGAGGCAGACCTTTTGAACCTTTTGAGTGTTCGCCTTAGAGCCTTTGCGGCAGGGTCTTTGCCGTCATCAACGATGTCGTCGGCTTCTTCGCCTGTCGCAATACGCATGACGCGGACAGCATTGCCGATCACATCGGCGGGGCGCTTCTGGCCTTTAGGTCCGGTGGGCATTTCGGCTACAATCCCAATTCTTCGAGCGTGAGGTGCTTTGGTGATATGGGGCGCGCTTCCACAAGCCGGACAGAAGAATGTGCATCGCGCACGGCAGCTACTGCATCTCTGGCACCACTAACGGGAACGTCATAAAGTGCCGCCGATGCTCCTTCATATTCTGAGATTTGGAACCAGCCTGCATTGAAGCGCGTCTTGGCAGGCTCCATCGTCTCGAACACCTTAGAGTCGTCAATCTCGCCCTTGACAACCAGCCGCACCACAAACATGCCTTTCACCTCCATGCTTTCCGCTAAGCATATAGGCGCTTTCGCCTATGCCAACGTCATCCTCGACCACAACAACCGGGCGCTGCTCGACACGTAGGGCGCGTTCATTGCGTCGGCTGGGGGAAAGACTTGGAACCCAGAATTGCGCTCCTAGCGCCGCCTACGCGTCGGCTTATATCTCGCGGCAAACGCCAAGATTTGAGATATTGTGTCTTCGGCAGATCACCCGATCTGCCCGATTATGGAGGAGAATGCCCCATGCCATTATTCATAATCACAGGGTGCTATTCAGCCACGTCAGCGAAGGGAATGATTGACAAGCCATCGGACAGAGAAGCGGCGGCTCGTGGCATAATGGAAGCAGCAGGCGGGAGAATGCATTCTTTCTACGTCACGACCGGCGAAACCGACTGGATGGTAATTGCGGAATTCGCCGACGGTGCTGACCTGATCCCCGCACTTCTCGTGGTCGGCGCATCGGGAGCAGTATCGAATGTCAAAACCGTGCGGGCATACTCGGGCGCGGAATTCAAAGCTGCCCAAGAGAAGGCGGGCAAAATCGCATCTTCCTACAAACCCCCGGCAAAATAAGCAGACCACTGGTTGAAATATCTCTGGCAGCGGAGCGAACCTCCGCTGCCAGTTCGTTCCGGCATCCATTAGTCCGGCGCGTCATACAGCGGCTTTTTCGCCGTCGTCCCGGCTCCGCCCTCTTCTTCCCGACGAGCGCGAGGCGCTCCCCGCGCGTCGTCACCGGAACGTCGTAGCCGTGAAGCCGAACCGTGACGGTCCCGTCATCGTGAACAAGCGTCACCTCGTCAGTCATCGTGATCGTGTCGCCTTCGGACAGTTTCGCCATCGGCATCGCCCTCGCAAAGGCTGCCGCTGAACTGGACGTGGAAAGCGCCATCATCGACGGTGAGATCGTCGTATTGAACGAGACTGGCCTGTCTGACTTCGGAGCCTTGCGGAAAGCCATCACCCGACGCTATGTCGGGAGCGCCTTTATCACCTTGAACCGGGAGATGCGGGAACGCCGCTGGGAGCGCGTACAGGAGCATTCTGCGCCTGCGCCAAACGGGATGAAACGGCCGGCGACGCAATGGGTCAAGCCGGGGCTGATCGGCCGCGTGAAGCATCTCCGCGGCGAGGAGGATCTGCGCCATGCCTCGCTGCAGGATTTTCGGGAGGAAGACTAGGGTAAACTCAGTCATTCTGGCTATGCCGCGAATGGCCGAGATGGGTTAGGCCCTGCCGTTTGAATCGGTCGGCGGCAACGAGCACAGAGCGCCATTTGCTGACCTTCATGGCCCTTCTCAAAACCTGCCGTTCGCGCTACGACCTGATGCGACCCTTCTCTGCCCCTTCTTCGGGCCTCCATCCCCACAGGAATATGCCCGAGGTTAAGAACGGCCTCGATGACCGACCGTCTTTCGTCCACCAAATCGGCGTAGGTCGAGCTGACGAAGATTTGGTATTTAACGTCCATGCGGCTCACCCTTCGATCCGCCCTTGTAAGTCTGCATGCAGGCTGGGGATAACGTTCCGTGCCCGCATCAAGAAGCCGAGTCATGATTCTTACAAGGGGTGAAGCGATCAAAGCCCGACCCGCGCGCTGGCACGCTAGGTTGCCCGGTTTGCCGGAAGGAATAATCACTTGCGGCCGAGGAGTATGAAACGTGCGGTGCCCCCCGCCGCAGCGACAGCCTTCGCTATTCCTGCTTGTCGACCAGCGCCCGTAGTGCCGAGACGTCATGCAGCAATAACCTGCTGCCGCGCTTTTCGATCAGGCCTCTCTTGGCGAGGTCGCTCATTTCGCGCGAGACCGCTTCCCTGTGCGTGCTCATCGTTGCCGCCAGCTCGGAATGCGTCGGTGCCGGGCTTATGGACACCTCGCCGTCCACGAGTGCGGCTTTCTCCGCCCGATGCAGGAGCTCGACGATCAGCCGTTTTCGCACGACCAGAGTGCTGTATTCGAATACCCGCTCGGTCATGCGCCGGAGCTGGGCAGACAGATGCTCAAGCAGCATCCAGGCGAAAGTCGGGTGGGTCATCACGATATCCCGGAATGCTGTGCCGGACAGCCGTGCAGCGCGGGTTGCCTCCAGCGCGACTACGCTGGCAGAGCGTGCAATCCCGTCAATGCCTCCGAGCTCCCCGAAAATGTCACCCGGTTCGACATCGCGATACGCTATCTCCCTGCCGTCCGCTGAAACCAGTGTCACGCGAGCCCGTCCTTCCAGCAGGAAGAAGACATCGCGACCAGTGTCGCCGTGGGAAATGATTAGCTCGTTGTGTCGATAGCTGCGCTCGTGCCACCGTTTGGTCAGCGCGGCGAGGTCGGCATCGCAAAGTCTTGAGATGAAGGCCAGAGAGCCTGTCACAACGGTCTCTTGTTCAATCGAGTGTATTTCACCTTACTCCCTATCCAAGGAAATTTGATGGCCGCAGGCCCCGCTTTCCGGGATGCAAACTGGGAGCGGATTTTGCCAATGTTTTCCCCGGTGTGGGAATTCCCACAGCCGAGCCTGGTTCGACTGTCATATCCTTGTTGCAACGTCAGGCCCGCCGGCTCGTGTGCAAGCCGGCGAAGGGAAAGGGAACAGTCATGAAATTCTTGGCTTCCGTCACAAAACTTGCTGCGGGGCTTCGCAAATTCGTCGCGCCGCGCTACCGCCCGGAGCTTTATTACATGCGTGGCCCGGGGCCAGCCACCGCCCGCCGTATGGGCACGCCGCGGCAAAACCAATCCATCGGCCACTACGCCTAACTTGCCTCGCGGACGGCTGACGCTCTCGCCCGGAGTGCCGTTCGCGCCGTTCCGTACCGGTCAATTCAGATCAATGAAGGGACGATCTGATCATGGTTATAATTCATGCTGTCGCCATTGGTCCATTTCGCAGGTGGTTACGCCTCCGCGCCGAGCGAAAAGCTCTCTTGTCGGCAACGGACCAGTTGAGCCGTTTACCCGATGACGTTCTTGGCGACATCGGCATCTCACGTGATGAAATCATGTGCGCTTTGCGAAGCCGCGCCATCCGTCATGCGGAGGCAGGCGCGGCCGGCACGACGATCGAGCGCACCAGGATCGCTTCGGCCTCGATCCCGAAACGGTTGGCCGCCGGCAGTGGCTACGCCTCGGCCGAGATCCCCTTTGGCTGGTCCACGAGCGCGCGATCGAGCCTTACATCGCGGCTTCGACAAGCAGCGGCGCGCGGACGGGACCTTCGAACGGCACTACACCTCCGACCGGAGCGGGGGGCGGCCCAGCGGCTTTGATTGCGGGGGGAGGCCGCTGGGCCTGACCAGAGAGCCTTCGGGGGCGTGCTCACGTGGCTGGTGAATACGTGGGTAAAAACTAATTAATCAAACATGCGAACGAAGTACGTGTCGGTAATTCCGCTGCGCAGAAGCCATTAGGTGTTCCGCAATGGGTCAATAAGTCTGGCACGCCAGATGCATGGTCAGGTATGGGGGAATGGGGTGGAGGCCCGTCGCTTCGCAAATGTAGCGGCGGGTCTTCTGCATAGAGTCGCGTACCAGCCTACGCGCTGCCGTCCGTCTCGCTTTCCTCGTCTATCGCCCGGAGCGGCAGATAGGCGTTGGTTTCCAGCCATTCGCGCAACACGATCTGGATGAGGTCGGATCGGCCGATTCCCATCTCGGCAGCGATGGAATCGAGCGTGTCTGCGGTGGCTGGCTCCAGCGGCACGCCG
>NZ_RZSU01000158.1:0-11780 GCF_003997585.1 Mesorhizobium sp. M5C.F.Cr.IN.023.01.1.1
CAGGCCGGCGCGTTGCAAAAGCGCGCCGGCGTCGCGCACGTCGGTGAACGGGATGACGCGCGGGCTGGCGCCGCCGTAAAGCTCGGTCTCGGCGGCGATCAGGCTTTCGCGCAGCTCGGAAAGCGTACCGGCGCCGGCAAAAGCGCCGAGGAAAAGACCATCCGGCTTCAGCGCGCGGCGGATCTGCACCAGCATGCCGGGAATGTCGTTCATTGCCTGAAGGGACAAAAGAGACACGGCGAGGTCGAGGCTTTCCGGCTCGAACGGCACGGTCTCCAGCGGCGCCACCAGTCCGGCGGCATCGCCCAGGAACATAGCGTCCGCCTCCACGCGTATGATGTCCGTAACCTTGCCGCTTGTCGCGAGCACGTCGACCGCCGCCGGCGTCTGGCAAAACAGCACGGCCGCTCTGTCGAACTTGCGCTCGACGGCGCCGAGCCGTTCGGCAAGCTCTTGGGCCGCCCGCCGCATCAGGAAATCTGCGCCGGCAGTCGGTCGGGCGAGCGCCCGGCGCTTGTGCGCCAGCCAGAGAGAAGTGTCCACTATAGGTTGCAACTGACGGTTCCTGGTTTCCGCTGTCTGATATAGGGTGGCGGAGGAGCAACCACGTGGCCGATCCAATGCCAGATATCAAGAGTATCGCTCGAAAGGCATTGGACTGGCCGGCACGCATCCTGTTTCCGCCGGTTTGCGCCGGCTGCCGACGGCATGTCTCGCAGCCCGGCGTGCTGTGCGGCGCCTGCTGGCCGAAGCTCAGGCTTCTGGAGCGGCCATGGTGCCCGGTGATGGGCACGCCGTTCATCCATCACATGGGCGATGGGTTCCTGTCGGCCGAGGCGATCGCCGACCCGCCGCCGTTCGAGCGCGCGCGGGCCGCGGTCGCTTATTCCGGTGTCGCCCGCCAGATGGTGCAAGGGCTGAAATACCAGGATCGCACCGACCTGGCGCCGTGGATGGCGCGCTGGATGCTGCGCGCCGGTGCCGAACTAATCGCGGAAGCCGATGTGGTCGTGCCGGTGCCGCTGCACTGGCGGCGTTTTTTACATGTAAGATATTGATTTGGTTGATATAGCCGTGAGTCTACCATATCGCCCAACATAGCAATCATGGCTGACAGTATGGCACGAAAAAGCCCGCCAACGTGGCGGGCTTCCCTAACCGTTCCGCGTCTTAACCTTTTCGAAGCCGGTTAATTTGCCGGCTCGCAGAAAAAACGGTTGTTTGGATAGCGGGCGCGGTAGGTGCTCGTCACCTCGTCGCAAAAGGCCAAGTTGTCAGTCATTCCGAAAATGATGCCAATCCGCTCCTTGTCGCCAAATGCGTTGATGGTTGCGATCCAGTAGTCACGAGACGTGTCGGCCACATTTGAAAAAACAGCGCCAGCTATGGCCTTTTCTGTTTCCGTCATCTCGGCAGACATTCCCGAAGTCGGCAGCATTATCCCCGCCAATAAAATCCCGGCCCAACTTCCCCGCATTTTCCTGCCTCCCCCCTTCTGAAAGGTGGTAGAGAATATATCTGTCGCGCTACCAATCATAGACGGCGTGTTGCGCCGCCGCTTAGACGAATTCCAAATCGATTGCCGCAAACCACTCCTCACGCCGCGCGTCATCATCAATAAAGCGCACCGCATAGCGGTCCACCTCGCCTAAACGTGACAGCTTGCCGACAACCAACCCCCGGCATTCCGCATATTGTACCTCGCGTACCCAACGAGGTATGACAAATGCTGAATGATTCCCCTGCGGCAGATTCGCCGCTCGACTTAGAGGCCGACGAGTTCGGCCTGTTCATGGGCTCTATGGCTGACTATCCGCGCCTTGGCTTCAGCATGAAGGCCGTTCGCAAGACTGGCGACCGGCTGGCTGGCGATATTGCGTTCACTGGCAATCTGACCGACGCGCAATATAGCGAGATCATTGAGACCTTTACCATCGCGAATAGCTTCCGTGACTCGCATATCCTCCCCATGCGGTCAGTTTTCTATTCAGTGCGTCACAAGCTTCGTGCCCATGGCATCAAAGGCGACATGGCGGCCAGACCGAAGCGGATGCCATCTATTCGGCGCAAGCTTCGAGATAGCAGCGTCAAGTTCGACCAGATGAACGACCTCGCCGGTTGCCGTGCCATCCTGCACGACATCAAGGGTGTGAGAACTCTCATTTCCGCAATTGAAGAAAAGTTTCCGCATTCGATTAGGCGGCAATATCCATACATCGATAATCCGAAGCCCGATGGCTATCGCAGCCATCACATGGTTTTCAATTTCCAGCCTAGCGGTGAGGATCAGGAAGCATTTGAGGGCAGACGGGTCGAGCTGCAAATCCGCACCCGACTTCAGCACTCATGGGCAACTGCGGTTGAAGCTGCTAGCCTCTATCGCGGCGAGGACTACAAACACGGCCAAGGCAACGAATCCTGGCTTCGACTGTTCGAGCTGGCGGGCGCTGAATTCTCTTATGTCGAGGAATGCCCGATTGTGGAGGGAATGCCTAGCCATGACGAGCGCGTCAAAGAACTACGCGAACTTAACAAGCAGCTTCGTGCGACTAGCGTCCTTGAGAACATCAAGAACGCCACGCACTTTGCGGAAAGCAACCGGTATGACGCCGGCAAATATTTCCTGATTAGGTATCGAAAAGATCATACCGTTATGGTGGAGGGGTACGACAGTATCATCGTCGCTACGCAAGAACTCGGTGAAGCTGAATTCAGGATCGCTTCCGGCCAAGATGACGATAAGATCGTGCTGGTCGAGGTCGGGAAAATCAACAAGCTTGTTCAGATGTATCCGAACTACTTCGGCGATGTGTCGCTGTTCGTCAGCAATCTCAAGGAAGTTTGCGACGGGAGAAAACCCGTAGAATACAGCATGGCAAAGCCGCAAGTCGTAGCACCTCGGCCTCGCGAACCTGTAAATCCGGGAGCGATCTATCGTCGTTACACGAAATGGTTCGAAAAACGCCGCTAGTCGGCGGGCTTCTTCCGAACGATGCGTTCGAATACCCGGATAAAACTGTCGCCAGATTCATCGGCTTCAAGCTCCCGAGCGACTTCCTTGAATCGCTCGTATTGCTCTTTCTGACTAAGCTTTCTGGTCTTTTTGAGCGCACTGAAGTTTGCGAGGCCCGCTTCATTCGTGACGATGACCTCGCCCTCAATGATGAAGCTTTCCGCCTCGATTGCCTTAGCCTCTTTGACGAGCGGCCAGTATTTGGCTGTCCAATCGTGGCCGCGTCGAGTGAAGAAACGGATGCCGTCTTCGTCCTTTGACGGCCTGGGTGCGGAAGCCATCGAACTTGACTTCATGCGACCACTCGTCGCCTTCAGGCGGCCGGTCGACCAGCTCGGGCATCATTGGCGGAATGAACTTCAAACGCATGCACGGTTCCTCAACAACCGCGATTCAAGGCCGGCTGGGCTAATTTAGTTCCGGAACATTTAGCTAAATTGCATGTTTGAATCGTCATGAAAAATGACCATGACTGCCGAGCCGCGTTGCGCCTGATCAGGATGGCAATCGAGGAGACGTGCCCCGCTGGTGTGTTGCCAAGTGAGGAAGCGGTGCTCGGGCTCTATGGGCCGGAGCCAATCCACGAAGCCGAGGCACTTGCCAAGGCGATTGCCACGCTTGAGAAGCTGACATCATCAACTTCGTAGCAGCCCCGCCAAAGCGCGTCCCACAATGGGGACCTAGCTTGCGTACGCGCGATGGTTGCGCCAATGTACCGAGATGGCAGTAATCGATCTCGCTTCCGAACAGCGATACTACCAGACGATGAGCGGGAATGACGCATTCACTGTGGTCATCCGCGGTGTCGCCTATATCGATTTTGAACTCAGCAACTGCTCCAACTCTGCGTAAAGGAGCCTGACGAATTAACGGGGTTGAACCTAGACTTCTCGAAGCGTTGCGCTCTAGCTTTCACCCTTGGACTGGACAGAGACATCAAACCTGCGTTGACCGCAGTCGGCTAAAGCGCGTTTCACATGGGAGGGAATGATGGCGGTACTACTCGCGAATTTTCAGCACAAGCTCGTAGGCGATACGGAGCCGGGAGAGCTGTTTCGCATCCGGTTTCGTACGGGGTTTGCCATCTGCGTCAACATAGAACCCGCAAATGGTGGCCTTGTGAGGCTTGCAGTCCTTCAGGGAACAGACATTAGGCACCCTACCTTTCTCAGCTCTGAGGCCGCCAAACCTTGCATGTCGTACGGAACCGCCTGGGCCATTGAGCCCACCATAGGCGACGAATCGTTTCCGGCAACAGAATGCGGGAACATGGCGACGCTCTATATCGGCAACGAGTTGGCCGCGCTTAGGCTTGACCCTCCAACCGCAGCGTCTGATTTCGATTGCTTTCATATTGACTTAGTCAACGGGGGAAGTGTCGAATTAAATGGTGCTTTTGTGCCATCGGCCCGGTGGAAGATTTGGGCAGTCGAAGACGATCGAAATCGTCCCGGCGCTAAGCCGATTGTCGAGTTTGGGGAGCCGGCCGCAGCCTGACTCAAAATCCAGCCCCTTGGGTGAGCGCCCGCTTCATCAAATGCTGACGGATAAGGGCTAGGGTACTGGAGGAGAGCCTTATGAAGAAGGCCGAGGCGGAAAAAGCAATTCGATCACTAGTAACGCAGTGGGCAGACACGCTCTCCGATATAGACCGAGAGCATCCGAGTTTCTCTACCTTCAAGACGTGGCTCTCCGCGAATCGATAGGGCGGCTACCTGGACTTCCGATCAACCATGGGGGCGAATTACGACGCCGAGATGTGGTTCGATCAAGAACTCAAGCAGACTTGGCGGAACTGAGTGCGAGGTTAGCGATGGATTTTAACGCCATTGTTCCCAATGCCCCGGCCACTTGGACGAACAATCGTCTTCATTTTTTTAAGTATATGAGTGAGAGTACTGCAAAAAAAGTACTTGAGAACAGAACTTTGCGTTGGTCTACGGCAGCAACACTAAACGATCCGTTTGAATTGCAATTACAAGTTTCCATCGATTCAATCGATATTGAAAATGTAAAGCGAGAAGCGCTTACGAATATTTGGCGGCTGTACTCCGGAAATGTTCCAATTCCTGCAGCCAATCCATTAGGCGTTATGCTTGAGATACTTCGTATTTATAGTCCTGGGCTGTCGAAAGAAGAACTATTTCAGGAACTGGGGGATGGAATCGGCGAAAGCTTAGAGGTGATTAAGAATAACACCCCAAAGAATAGAGAAGAAGTTATGGGGGTGCTTTCTTCGATAAAAATACTCTCTCTTACAATCGCGCCAGATATTGGCTTAATGTGGTCGCATTATGCGAACTCTCATAGGGGTGTTGTGATGCGATTTAGATCCATTCCCGCGTTTGACAGTCCATTCGGAATGGCGAGGCCCATAAAGTACAGCGGCGTGAGACCCTCATTTTTCACCGAAAGCTATTTGATTAACAGCCTTTCTGGCTTGCAATCTGTAAATGTTAAGGAGATCAACGACGCAGTGATATATACAAAAATGGCTGAATGGGAGTATGAGAAGGAATGGAGGATTAGCTCAGGTAGTGGACGTAACAAGGAAGAACCGTTTGAAGACGTTCCATTCGGATACAATGAACTTGACGGCTTAATATTCGGCCTTAGAACCTCGAAAGAGGATCGGCAGGAGATTACAAAATTGGCCGCAGCGTATCCTAATATTGAGTTTATGGAGGCGATTCCGAACCAAGTTGCCGGTCGCGTTGATGTAGAACGCATACAAACTCAACCAAACGCCGCCACTGCAGTCTGCCAATTCGGATCGTCATAGAGACTTCCCGCCTCCGCACCGGGCCGCTTCGGCGGCGCGTATACGGTGTCAATGTCGCTACTCCGACCCGGACTATTGCCTAGAAAAAGAATGCGTCGTCCGAGGCTGTTTCGTACATGCTGAGGCCGCTGGATCCGGCCACCGCTCTCGCGGTGCTCATGATCGCCGCGACAGCCAAATCGATGCGGTCGGCAGAGCGAGCCTTGTTCGGCCGCCGATTATCGTTCTGGTCGCGCATCATCACGGTATTGCCAACGCACCAGCGCAAAGCGGCATTCCCGCCATGGCAAAGCCGCCGGTTGAGCATCATGTCCTCGAAGGTGTCGACGGGCTTGGCGAAGTTCATCAAGGTTTGCGGGAACGCCGCCACCGGCACGCCGTCAGCCTCAAGGTTCTCCATCAACTCGCGGGCCAGGGCGACGTCGAACACCACTTCTTGAACGTCGAGCAGGCCGCAAAGTTCGCGTATGTAATCCTCTATAATCAGCCGGTCGACGATGTCACCGGGGCAGGCAACGAGCCATTCCTGCTCTACCCAAAGCGGATATGGCGCGCTGTCATTGTCGGCACGCTTGCGCAACTGCGCTTCCGGCGTAAAGCCCATGACGTGCAGGGCAAACAATCCATCGTCCATTTCGATTGTTGCGGAGACGGCCGCCAAATCGATGCGCTTCGCCATGTCAATGGCCAGCCATGCCTTGCGCCCGCGAAGCGCTTCAAGGTCGTAACGCGCGCCGTTCTCATCCCAAATCGCCAAGTCCCATTCCGGATTCGCCGCACCGTCGAGCCACACGTTAAGGTGCAATTGCCGGAACATGGCACGGTCGGACGGCCGGTACTCCGCTTCCCGAACCATCTGGCGCATGCCGTCGAGATCAGGATAAGGCGGGCTGCAGAATAGGCCGGGATTGACCCGACGCCAAACCGCCTCGTCGCGCCAGTCCTCGTCGGGGCTGGCTTCGAACAGTATCGGGAGGAACGCCTCGTCCACGATCGCACCCGATGCCACTTGCTTGGCATACGAATACATGTCGTAAGCGATGTTCTCACGGCCAATGCCGGCCGTTGTAGTCACGACCAGAAGCGAGCCCGGTGTCTTCACCAGCCCGGTCTTAATCGCGTCCCACAGGTCTCTTTTGTTCCAGGCGTGAAGTTCGTCAACCAGAGCAAACACAGGCGTCCTGCCGTGGGCAGTAGCCGCATCGGCCGACATTGCTCGATAGAACGCGCCGCGCTTTTTGTGAGGTAATGCGGTTCTTCGTATCCTGAATCTGGAAGGCTTCTGCGGTACGCGGGTGCGCGTTGATGACGCCAACCATTTCTTCCAAGGCAATGCGCGCCTGGTCACGGTCGACCGCGGCCGATATCACTTGTGAATGCGGAATGCGCTCTGGCCCTAAGTGGACCAATTCCAGCGCAGCGCCGAGCGTAGTCTTGCGATTGCCTCGCGGTATCAGCGCGAAGACGGTTTTGATTTTCCGCGTGCCGTTCGGCTTGGTGTCGCCGTAGACTTTGCGGATGATGCGCTCCTGCCATTCATCCAGCTGAAAAAGCTTTCCAGAAAGACCGCTCTTGGGGTGGCGTAGCACCCTGATGAATCGAACAGCTCGCTCCCCTTTTCCATGGGGATCCGGGATCGGGCTTTTGTCGAAGATCCATGCGTTTGCATCAGATATCGCCGAGGGCGTCGTTTTCGTCATTACCGGCGGCGCCTCCCTTGTTCTTAGCCTGTGACGCAGGCGTTAAGCCCAACTCACCGGCAAGCCGAGCGAGCGTGGCGTGGTACTCTTTCAGCAGCGTGGTTTCGGGCCGGCGCTTCGTCTCGCCCGTTGGCGAAACCATCGTGAGACCGTGTTCGGCGATGGCTGCTTCGCAGTCCGCAATGTGCGAAACGACACGGCAGTAGGCGTCCACAACAGGCAGTTCGTGGTCGGCGATTTTGCGTTGACCAACGAGCGCGCCGAGAACCTTGCGCCATTCGGTAGCTGCCCGCTTAGGCATACCGCCAGGCACGCTGGGAACGCGGCTAAGGGCTCCGTCCAGCGCACGAACTTCTGCCTTCCGGCCGCGCATCAGAACGAATAATGCCGGCGCTCACGCACGACATCCCAAGTACCGAACGGAAACTCTGCGATGGACACACCAGCGGCGGTCACCTCGCGGTTTTCGTAGAGGTGAGCGGCGAGTTGCATGACCGCGCCGACGAGGTCGGCCGGAACCGTGGATGGAAATTCAGTTGTAATGAGGTAGCCCAAAAGCTGTTCAAGATGCGCCTGCGCGGAGTCGATCTGCAACGAAATCTGCGTGTCATCGTCATCAAAATCGACGTGCATGTGCGCGCCTTCTGTGCGGCGAGCGTTACGATAGCCATAGGTTGAAATTCCTATTTAGGGTGAATAGCGAACTAAAGGGCACGCGTGGTCGGGGAGTGAGGGCGGAAAGTTGCCGACCTACCCCCGGTTGTGGCATGGTGTCCCAACCGAGGGAGAGAAGATATGGCTACAGCTGATTGGGGGCGGGCACGGACTGCACTTCGATGGTGCTTGATTGAAGGGCGCGATGTAAACGGTCGTGCAGAGATGCAAAACGCGCTCCGTGACGGAGACTGGGGACCCAGGGGGATGCAGAGTCTCTTGCACGGATGTTCGCAGTGCCAAAAGAAGAACGAAGAAGAAACGAATGTCGTTATTGCCTGTGCGAGCGAAAATCCTCGGGCTCTATTCAATATAGGCAGAGAAATTATGGGATGGTCCCACGTGTAGATCTCCCAAAGCCACCCTCAGCCTTGGTGTTCTTGCGCCTGTTGCCTACACCCGCCAACGTGGTGCATTGTGCTCAGGAGGGGACTGTTTCCATGCATGAACTCGCAGCGTTCACTGGCCGTCTGTTGGGATCGGCCATCAATCCGGTCATGTGGGTGATCGTTGCAGCGAGTCTCTACCTGACAAGAACGTGGCACCCGATCGCCAGGATTGCAGTAGTTGCTGTCGCAACCGTCGTAGTGGGATCGTTGTTCTATTCCTTCGACACCTATCTCACCCTTCCGGAGAAGGCGCGCGGGCTATCGTATGGAGCTTTAGCCGCAGTCATCATCGCATCAGTATGGATCGGAGCTCGCAGGCTGTTTGGCACCGTGCGAAGAGTGGACAGATAAAAGTGGTCGCAGTGTGGAACAGCAAGGCAGCTATATTTAGAACTACTCGTTACGTTTGTCGTGCTGTCCTACAATATGCACCAAGGGCAAGCTCAAGAGCGATGCATCGCCGACCTGAAGAATGCTCGGTTAATTGCTGATTTTCAGACGGCTTCGCTGCTGTGTCCAAAGTGGAAGATCATTAGCCGCGTCGACTATGCTTATCTATTGATAGAGATGAGGGTCGGATGATTTATTAACATCGCCCCGCCCAGGTGTCGTTACACTGAGGGAGCAATGCCAAGACGACCTTTATCGAATTGAGAAGGAGAGCTTCAGATTCGCTGAAGAGAGCGGCGTTGAAAAATTCTGCCTTCGTACTTCTGTGTGGCTGACAGTTCCTAATTTGCGGCATGCTTTAGAAAGCCACGGCTTCTTTCCCTCAAGCCAAACCCCATGATCTAGCGACGCCCAAACCCACCTTCACTCTTGATACTCTTACGGCGATTGCATGCGCTGTTGTACGGCTGCCAGTTGGTGCGGTCCCAGAACAGGCGCATGTCACCTTTTGGGGCAATGCGATGGTCGATCATGTTAGCTGGCCTGCCGCATCCACATGCGCATTAGTGGGCTGCCTAGTGAGGCGTGGTATGCCTTGGATTCCTTTGCCCATCGTGCATCGTAACCACGGCTAGCCGCGCTACCGCGTGCCTTGTCGTTGGCTTGCTGGCGTCCCTTTGCGTTGCGTTGCTGGCATGGGCACTTCTGCCCCTTGGGTATGCAAAGCCACAAGGGCATATGACGTTTGGCATCGTAACTCCGTAGAAAATTCTTGACATTGTCAAGACTATATGATACGGTTAACCTGTCATTATGTTAATGTGATACCAATTAAGGCAATACACCAAATTTAAGTGAAATAGTTTTACAATTATGAAGGGTTAAAAATAGAGGATGATCTTTGGACTACGATAATTTAACTAGAACTATTGAAGTAGTATGTATTTTTATAAGAATTGTTGGCTCTTTTATCTCAGTTGTTAAGGCGATTAAGGAGTGGATTTCAAGCAAATCTGCCAAGTAAATCGTTCGTTATAACGAAAGTTGATGGCATCAAAGCGGATGGCATGCACGACGCTGCCATCCGCTAATGACCCTTCGCCCGCGAAAGTAAGACAGGCCGGTGTCTGGATATTCGTGGATTGTACGGATACTGCTTTCCTTGTGGCGGCCCGCATCCACGATCTCGTTGTCGGACGGACCCGGAAGCTCACAAACGTGAGCGTCGCCCTCAATGAATGCCGCCCAAGAGGTTATGCAACCGGCTTGTTGGCCGCGTTGCCGAGCACAGCTACAGCACCGGCCGCAATGGACGTGCCGCTTGCGTAGGTAAGCGAGAGACGGCAGTAACGCTTGTCGCCGATGTAGCCCATTTTGTACGCGCTAGATGCAGCAAGCGTTGCCGGCGCGTTGCTGAAGAACGTGCCCGCAGGAGCATCAACGAAGTCTCCCGACGTGCTGGTGTCGCTGTGCTGCACCTTAATCCCGAAGTCGCCGGCAGCGACGATCGCGCCAGTGTTTACGGCGAAGGCAACCGAGCCGTAGCCCTTGGTATCGATTGCCGCACCGTCACCGGCAGCGGTCTTAACGGCAGGAGTTAGCGCCAGGACGACGCCAAGATTGTGGTATAGATCGCGCATATGCGCTCCTTATAATTTGAGGGATATCTTATGAAAGGTGGAGTTCTGGGACTGATCTTGACGTTGAGTTTGATAAATGAGGCCAACGCTTCATACGTGGATGACCTCGTAAACATCCTCGAATCTGTCTGCATAGCGAGTGATCTCAAACCGGAGCGACTTGACGCTTTAATCGCTCCGATGGCTGATGCACTAGGTTATCGGCTACGCGAATTGCCTGCGGATGAAGTGATTGCAACTGGCCCCAACGCGAAACGGAGTTGGTTGGTGCAGGAGAACGCTCGAGCCTTCTTTATCTCGAGAGGCGAAAAGCAGACTGATGGACGAACAAGTGTAAGTTGCAGTGTTACTGCCAAAATCGAGGATCAGAACAATCTGCTGAGGTCGCTTGAGGCTGGCTTTGCTATTAAAAAAGTCGGTCAAGAGACGCAGGGAACAAGCACATTTACTATTTAGGCTGATCTTATTGGGATGTCCCGCCCACACGCAATCGGTGTGCAGGCGGGACAAGGCGTCGTATCGATCAGTCTTTTCAGTCTGTAATCAGCTTGTAGCGCAGCGGATTTTGCGAAGAGCTTCAGCGAGGACCAATGCACCACCAGTGCGGCGACGCGCTTGGAATCTGACAAGGCCGGAGGTCGCCTGCGAGTAAGGATCGCGCAGGATGGAGCGGCCAACGCGGTCAAAGATACGGTACGCGGAAGCGATGTCGCCGAACACGATAGGCTCTGCAGCGGCACCAACTGAATCCATCGTCGGATCCTCGATAACCGGGCGACCGAGGATCGTTTCCGGCTGACCAGCCGCAAGGCCTGGCGCCCACAAAAATGCGCCCGTGGTCCCGTCTTTGAGCTTTCTTACGGCGGCAAGCGTGCTGCCATTCATCATCCACACGCCACGATTACGATACCAGGCCGAAAGCGCATAGAACGTGTCAATGAGCGTGTCGGCCGGCGCAGAGCCGAGTGTGGATGCATTGCCGGTGAACGTGTACGGAACGCTGCGGCCTCCATCAAGCCCAGAGGCAGGCCGGCGCGTTGCAAAAGCGCGCCGGCGTCGCGCACGTCGGTGAACGGGATGACGCGCGGGCTGGCGCCGCCGTAAAGCTCGGTCTCGGCGGCGATCAGGCTTTCGCGCAGCTCGGAAAGCGTA
>NZ_RZSU01000159.1:0-11765 GCF_003997585.1 Mesorhizobium sp. M5C.F.Cr.IN.023.01.1.1
ATGCAGGGCCGGGCATCTGTCATCGACGGCGACACCGTCGAGATTGCCGGTCAGCGCGTCCGCTTCAATGGCATCGACGCTCCCGAGAGCCGCCAGCACTGCGACCATGCCAAGGGCTTTGACTACCCATGCGGGCGCCGCGCTGCCCAAGCCTTGGACAAGTTCCTGGCGGCTTCGCGACCACTGCATTGCAGTTTTGTCGATCGTGATCGGTACGGGCGTCCTGTCGGGAACTGCAATCGCGCCGACGGCCGAAGCGTTCAGAAATGGCTAGTTGAACAAGGCCTTGCTCTAGATTGGCCTCGCTATTCGAACGGGGCATTCGCCGCCGAGCAAGTCTCAGCCAAGGCTGCGCATCGCGGAGTTTGGCAGGGCCGCTTCGATCAACCATGGGACTGGCGGGATGCCAACGCCGACAAGGTCGAGAGCGTCAGCGAGCAATCGACCGGCTTCGGCCTTCTTGGTGGCTGCAGCATCAAGGGAAACATAAGCGTCAACACTGGCGACAAGATCTATCACGTCCCCGGTCAGGAGTATTATGCGGAAACCCGCATCAGCCCTTTCAAGGGCGAACGGTGGTTCTGTAGCGAGGCTGAGGCACAGGCGGCCGGCTGGCGGAGGGCAAGGCGATAACCTCACTGAGCATCTGTGTGCCAGGGAAGACCACCGCGAAAACCAGAGCGAAAGCCGTGGACGGTAATTTCCGTCTGCTTCATGCGCCGAAGCAACATCATCATGGCCATGTTGGACAGAGGATTCTCACCATCGCGGGTAAAGACAAATTCCCCCTGCCGTTGCTTGTGCAGGGTTTCCAGAATCGCCAGGGCCTCGACCGATAACGGAACGGTATGCGGGGCGCCGGCCTTCATGCGCTCTTTGGGCACGTTCCAGAGCCTTGAGCGCTATCGATCCCAGCTCGCAGTCCTGACCGCAGAGCGCCAACCGGAGATCGACGCATTGTCGCACAAGCTCGCGCGTCAGGAGCAGGCGATCGCCAGGTTCCTCGACCGGCAGGGCGAAGCTGCTGACATGAGCGAGCAGGTCTAGCGACGCCGCTGTTCAAGCGACGCGGTGGCGTTGCGGATGATGCCGCATGCGACAAGCACACGAGCGACCATCGTCGTGATGGTGGCTGCGGCAGCGATACGGCAGGATCGCACACCAGCGATTGGCAGATGGTCATGACCGCCTGTCCTTCGGTTCCCATGTCGAAATCGAGGTCCCGTGCCGGTCCTCCCTCGGGCTTTAGGCGGTCCTGAACCGGCGGCCGTTCGCTTCAAGGCCGCGTTCCGCGCCGCGGGGCGGCCGGATCGAACCGGTCTCGACATGGCAGGCCCGCGTCCTGCGCGAGGGCTGACGGGGCCCTGCTTGGCCGCAAACCTTCCATGCTCGCCTCGGTCGGCCCGGACCCTGAAGCGCCCGTCATACCGCCGGTTCTGTCGGTCCGCGCCCGAGGGAGGGCCGGCACGGGGCCGGTCCGAGCTTTGGGAAACCGAAGAAGGAAAATGACATGACCAAGAAAGCTGCCAACGCCCGCTCCAGCGCCCGCGTCGTCCCGCTCCGCAAGGGCACCACAATCCAGATGGTCCGGCTCGCCTGCCCCGATGCCGCACAATGCTCCCTCATTTCCGAGAGCTTCGGCCTGCCGGTCCTCGACAGCGACGGCATCCGCGAGCTGCACGAGAAGCTCATCATCGATACGGCCGCAGCGCTCGACGAGGGACTTGGCGAACGCGCCATGCAGATCCACCTGCAGCGCATCGTCGGAGCGTATGTCGGCTCCGCTCATGGCGCCGGCCAATTCTACAGCCGCTCCGTGACCGAGGCCCGCGATGCGACGGCCAAGGCCGCCTGCGATGATCGCGACGAGGATGTCGGTGGCCCGGTCGGCTTCGATAGCGCCGCCCAGCGCAAGCGGGAGTTCGCCGCCGACATGGCGCTCCAGGCCCACGCGCTGCGTATGGCCGCCGAGGGCGCCGTCAATGCCTATGAGCAGGTCGTCGGCGAGGTCTGGAAGCCCTTCGAACGGCCGGTGGAGAACCCCGGGCAGAGCGTCGATCGCAAGGCAGCCGACCTGCAGATGGCGGCTCTCGGATGAGCCGCTGACTGCGGCGGGGCTCCGGCCCCGCCTGTCTTTACCTCAGCGATTCGGTCCCTACCGGGGCCGGCCTCCATTATGCCGCTATTTCGCCCGTCAACTGCGCGGGCTCAATGGAAACTTCTCGACATCGTCATTCCATGGATCGAACACGACCGCACCTGACGGCCTGGTGTCCTTGACGTTCCGCGTCACCAGATAAAGGTCGTGCTCGATCGCCGTGGACGCGAGCAGCGTGTCGATCACCGGCGGCGCATGGCCGCTGGCGCGCTTGCCTGCCCCGGAAATCCGGCCCCAGCGCCGAACGACTTCGTCCTCAAGCGACAGCACGCGATGACCGAACCGCTCCGCCAGCGCATCGCGCGCCGCCATGTAGCGCGGTCGATCCGGATGATCGTCGGGCAGGTTGTGAATGCCCTTGTCGTATTCGGCCAGCGTCAGCACGCTGATATGGAAACTCGTCTCGTCCTGCCCCTCGGCCCAACGCTTCACCGACGGCGCACCCTGCGGATTGATCAGAGCGGCCACGACATTGGTGTCGAGCAGCCATCCCCTCACAGTTCCACGTCCCGGCCGCGATCCATCTCGCGTTCGAGGTTGAGCCCGTCGAGATGCAGGCTCTCCATGAACTGCAAAAAGGGCAGACGGGGTTTCTCCGGCACGAGACGATCGAACTCCTCGACGCTCATCACCACGACTGCGTCATGGCCGCGAACGCTCACACGCTGCGGCCCCTCTTCGCGGGCATGGCGCACCACCTCGCTGAATCGCGCCTTCGCGTCCTCGAGCTTCCACCGTCCTGTCGCCGGACGGGTTGCCGTCCGCGCCTTCTTCGTCACTTGTGTCTGCTTGCCCATCGTCTCACACCTAGTCAGCTAGTCAGACATATAGCACTCGCCCGGCGATGACGCCAGCATCGGCGACAAGACACCGTGGCATCGGGCCCCTGCGCCAGCGCTCCAATCCCGCTCTCTCGTGATGGCTTTCCTGGTGCGGCGGCGGATCTTCCACGATCAACCCGCAAGGGGTCCGCTAGCAAGCTGCGGCCGCTCGGCTTCGCCTTCGCGGTGATCGCGCCCGCCGCCGCACACTGACGGAGCCATCGAGCGGGAATTGGCCCGCTTCCCAAGATGGAGCCCTCAGATGTCCCACGATCTCACCCTCGCTCAGAAAGCCGCCTGGCACCTCGCCCGCACCCTCATGGCCCCCGTGGTTCTCTTCCAGGTCGACGACGAATTCGGCGTCCTGCCGGCCGACGAGCTCGACGACGCCGACGTCGACATCCTCTTCGAATACGATCCCTATAGCGGCGGCCGATCGGTTCACTGAACCGATCTCCTTCCGATCGCCCCCAGGCGGCGCCCAGGGCGCCGTCTTTTCCTTTCTGGCGCCCCCGCTCGCCGCCCCGTCCTGCTCGTGGTCCTGGCGGAGCCAGGCGGTCGGCGCAACGGCGTTGCCGTCCTCCGCTCCCGCTGCGGCCCATGACCACCCCATCGTGCAAGCACGACGGGACCCCGGTCGGGTGCGCAGCCAGCCTTCCTGCTCCGCCGCGGCGGACCCCGTGACGGGGCCGCGATCGGCGCGGCCTCCAGAACCGGAGGTTCATAAAATGAGCAGAAAAGAAGGAAAAGGACCGCGCATCGACATCTACGCGCGGATCACCGACCGCATCGTCGCGGAGCTCGCGAAGGGTGTCCGGCCCTGGATGCAGCCATGGCATTCTGCCAATGCCATCGGCCGCGTTACGCGGCCGTTACGGCATAACGGTCTGCCCTACAGCGGTATGAACGTGCTGCTGCTGTGGTCCGAGGCCATCGCGCGCGGCTTTGCCAGTCCGATGTGGATGACGTTCAAGCAGGCGCTCGAGCTCGGCGGCGCCGTCCGCAAGGGCGAGACCGGCTCGATGGTCGTTTTCGCCAGCCGCTTCACCAAGACCGAAACGGATTCCGCTGGTGAGGAATTCGATCGGGAGATCCCGTTCCTCAAAGCCTACTCGGTATTCAACGTCGCGCAGATCGACGGCCTGCCGGACCATTATTACGGGCACAAGGCGGAACCTGTTCGCGATCCGATTGTGCGCATCAAACATGCCGATCGCTTCTTCGCCAATACCGGCGCGATGATCCGGCATGGCGGCGATCGCGCCTACTTCTCGCCGGCAACCGACCACATTCAGATGCCGCCGTTCCAGACGTTCCGCGACGCCGCGGCGTATGTGGCAACCCTGAGTCATGAAGCCACGCATTGGACTTCGGCGCCGCATCGGGTGAACCGCGACCTCAGCCGCTACGCCAAGGATCGCAGCGAGCGGGCACGCGAAGAACTGATCGCCGAGCTCGGGAGCTGCTTTCTCTCCGCCGATCTCGGTATCGTGCCGGAGCTCGAGCCGCGTCCGGATCATGCGAGCTATCTCGATTCCTGGTTGAAGGTGCTCGCCGACGACAAGCGGGCGATCTTCTCGGCCGCTGCTCACGCGCAGCGTGCCGTCGCCTTCCTGCACGGCCTTCAGCCGGCGGCCTCGGAAGAACGCGAGGCCGCCCGATGTTCCACGCATCCATCATCGGCGGGGAAGATGACGCACCTTCCCCGATCCGCCTGCGCGCCCCTCTCGCTCGGAGTGGGTGTGCAGCCGCCACGAAGCCATCGAGCTATCGCGGCTCTGCGCGGCGCGGCCTGATCTGTCCCGCGTGATGTTGCGCATGTGGCGCGCCTTCGTCTTCCCGGCGCTGTGCTAGGAATGCGGTTTCGTCTGGGCGGTCAGCTATCAGGATGCTGCGATCCATGCCGGCAACCTCTATCGCTTCGACGGCTGGGTGCAGCCCGCCACATCGCAACGGCATCGATCCGCGCTCAGGCACGAAAGGTCGCCGTAAGGTGGTCTGGGGCTGGCGCGACGAGGCCAGCGAGCGACGGCGGCGTCGTGCGATCGAGCTGGTGGCCAGTTCCGACCTCGGCGCCGTCCACCGCCATGATGTCCGTGACTTCGCGCACGGTGCACTCATCAGCCCATGAAGGCAGGTCCACATCCCCTCGCGGGGACGTTGCCGAGCCCAATGTCGCGGAGCATGTGACGCTGCTCGGCGGCGCCGGCACCCAAGGCCTCGTCTTGATGTCAGCCCGCCGGGGGGCAGGGGTTACCGGGTTTCAGAGATCGGCCGCGTCTCGCGGATCAGGATTCCCGGAACGGCGCGAATGCCGGCAGTGGAAACGGCTGTGTCAGTCCCGCCCCATCTGAGCTGCCGGTGGATCTATCCCTCCGAAACGAATTGAGCCCCTAAGTCCATTCGGTTTCCGCACGCAACCCCGCGCGGCGGCGGACCGAGTTGGCGCTTCGCGCCTGCCCGCACCACTCCTTGCCTTGGGGGCGAGCCGTCGCGTTCCGCTCCGGTTGCAGGCGTCTCCCGCTGTCCTTGGCCGGGTCTCGTTCGGAGGGACGGTCCCCCGGACGAACAAAATGGAGACAGGAAATGACCAACATCGTTCTTCTCGCCGGCAATATCGGCAGCGACCCCGAAATGGTGAACACCCGCGGCGGCACCAAGATCACCGACTTCCGGCTGGCTACCTCCCGGCCGAGGCGGGCCGACGGCAAGGTGGTCAAGGGTGAGAACGGCTACGCCGAGCAGGACACCGAATGGCACCGCATCAAGTGCTTCAACGGCCTCGCCGAAACGGTGCAGAAGCACTGCGTCAAGGGCATGAAGGTCGCGGTACGCGGGCGCATCCACTACACAAGGTGGACGGACAATGACGACATCGAGCGCTTCAGCTCCGAGATCGTCGCCGACGCCATCGATTTCCTCGCCTGGCCCAAGCGCGACGGCGCCGGCAACCAGACCGAGATCGACGACGAGATCCCGTTCTGAGCCCGGATCGGATGGCCCCGCCGCGAGACGGGGCCACCCCTCATGCAGAAAGGAGCACCGAGGATGTGCAAAGTTCTCAATGCCCGCATCGTCGGGAAAGCGCCCGCTCCCGGGCGCGTCTATATCGGGCGGCCGAGCAAATGGGGAAATCCCTTCGTCATCGGCCGCGATGGTTCACGCGAGGAGGCCATCGAGAAATATCGCGCGTGGCTCGCGTCGCAACCCGAGTTGCTCGACGCGCTCGACGAACTCCGCGGCCGCGATCTGGTCTGCTGGTGCGCGCCGCAGGGGTGCCACGGCGACGTGCTGATAGAGCTCGCGAACCAGGCCTGACCTCTGCGGCCCCGTCACGCCGACGGGGCCGCATGCCGAGCGCCAAACTTGGGTCGATAGCCGCGGCGCCGCTTGGCGCGCAACAGTTCTAGGAAAAGGCCCACGGCCTCGCCCTCGTCATCGAAGGAGTGCTGGACCATGCGACCGGTCGTTCCGATCCGACCCCATCGGCGCACGAGGCAGGTCTCCCCGAACAACGTCCCTTCGATCGACAGCGCATAGAACCGGGCCATGTTCCGACTCGCGTCCATGCGTTCGATATAGAGGCGATAGCGTTGCGCAACCATGCCAACAGGATCGCGCAGGCGGAGTCCGCTGTCCAATGACAGCTTTGAATCGCTGAACCCGGATCGATTCATTCTCGTGATGGGTCGTTGGACCGGCACACGCCCCGAGGAGCCGGGTTGACAACAGCGGCTTCCTGCCAATCGATGCAGTTCGCGAACCGGAGCCTTCAATTTCTCGACGATCTCGGCCCACCGGAAAGAGCCGCCAGGGCGGTCAGCCGTTCAACGAATCCTTCACCGCCTTCGCCGGCGCGAAGGTGAGCTTTCTCGAGGCGGCGATTTTGATCGTGGCGCCGGTCGACGGGTTGCGCCCCTCACGCGACGGCTACCTTAAACTTGCCGAAGCCCGGTATGCTGGTTCCGCCCCCGATCGGGCGGCGTCCGAGATCTCCTTAAACACGCTTTCCACGATTGCCTTGTAGCCGCGGATACCAATTCCAGGATCTTCCATGCACTGACAAGAGGCGGATGCACACCAGAAGCTTCCGAAATCTCCAAGGTCGCCAGCCCTGCGCTGATCTCCTGGGGTTGGCGAACTATCGCGAACGACGCGTAAAGCGCGAAGACCGGACGACGCTCCTGCCGGGTCCGGGGCCGCGCGCAACGGCTTTGCTGTCCTCCACTGTCGTTCCGGCCCTTCCGGGTGCCCGCGACCCTCATCGCCCCGGCTGACGGGCCGCCGTGCACGTCCGGCATGGCGGCGAAAAGGCCTATTTCATTCCGCCTCTGGTTTTTGTGCAAATGCCTCCGTTCGAGAGCTTCCGGGACGAGCCGAGCTATTGTGCGACTTAGGGCACGAACTGACCCACTGGGTCGGCTCAGAGAAACGGCTTGATCGCAACCTCTCCCGTTATCATAAGGATCCCTCCTTCAGGGCCCACGAAGAACTCGTGGCCGATCTGGGCGGTTGCTTTCTCGGCATCGTTCCGGAGCTCGAGCCTAGGCACGACCACGCAAGCTATCTTGCGAACTGGCTCGAAATTCTCAGCAACGAGAACCGCTTCATCTTCGCCGCGGCAGCGCATGCCCAGCGGGCGGCTCAAATTACCTGCATGAGCTTCAGCGGAGGGCGACACAGGTCGCGGAGTAAACGAGGGCGAGCCTGCGGCTTCGGAGGAGCAACATGATTTGGCAGCAAGTGATTGCGCCTTATCTGGCTACGGCGACGGCGGTTTTTCTACTGCTCGGCAACAGAAACTCTTGAATTCGATCCAGCTTTCACCAACTTTTTTGCTGGGCGCGTCACCCGGCGGTAAAGACGGCGGGACAGATACAGCCCTCCTTCGTGCACTTCGGAGGATCTGGCTTTGAGCGCGGGATTCTGTAAGAGATAGATGTAATGTCAGGGACGCCTGAGATGCGCCGGGATTATCGCAACTGGGATACTGTGATGCTTTGGTCGGGTATCGGGTTCATACTGATCCTATGGTCCACGCCGATTATCAAGGCGCTAGCCGAGTGATTCAGAAAAGGGGGCTCCTAGGCCGCCCTCCTATGTCGAATTTGTATTGTCAGAAGCAGCCGCACTTCGACGATCCGCATCCCGCCCCAGATGGCACCGAAACTGCGAGCGCTTCCGCGCGTGACTCCACGTTCGCCGCGTAGACGGAATCGTTGATAAACTGCTCGCAATCTTTGCCTGCCATCTCGCATCCTCTTCCTTGCGCGTTAGCTTAACCAGGGCCGGGTGGTACTCGCCTTACTGTCGGTCTGTTGGCATCCGCATTCCGATCGGAGGGGCGATGGTGTGCCGAGCTTTATACTGTGTCCAAAGCTCGATCTGAAAACGAGCGCTGTGAAATCGCAGCAAAAGAGGTGAAGAGTGGGCCAGCGCCGAAAACAAACTCCCGGTCATAGAGTGTACCTGCTTGACAGCGAAGCCTTGAGGCAGCAGCGCGCGCTAAACAGGCTTCATTCGGTCACCATTCTCATCGGCCTTATGGCACTCGCCGCATGGACAGGGTACGTGATCAGCGGGTCGGACGGCATTGTTTTCGGCCTCATCCTATCCGGTATCACCCTCCTGGTCGGCTCCGCCTCCGGCGGCGCCCTGTTCCGGCAGGCATATGGGGCCATCGTCCTGGATCGGCACAGTGACCCTGAACTCGTCATGCTGATCGCAGAGCTCGCGCGCCGCGCCGGCCTCCCTCGCGCGCCGACTCTCCACCTGCTGCCTTCGCCCGTCCTGCAGGCCATGGCTGCTGGCGATCGGGAAGATCCCGCCATCGCCGTCACGAGCGGTCTGCTCCAGACGCTCCCGCCGCGGGAACTCGCTGCTGTTCTGGCGCACGAGATCGCCCATATCCGCCACGGCGACATCTTCATCATGCGGCTCGCGGCGACGGCTGGAGCCATGACGCAGGTGATGTCGAGCGTCGGCTTGTTCCTGCTCTTCGCGCTGCTGCCGGTGCTCTGGGCGACGGGCGAGTTTCTGTCGCCCTTCGGCATTCTGCTCCTGACCTTTTCGCCCACTGTCAGCGATCTTCTCCAGCTCTCGCTTTCAAGGCGGCGGGAGTTCCTGGCCGACGCAGGGGCCGTGGAGCTCACGGGCGATCCGCAGGCATTGGCCCTTGCTCTGCGACGGATCGAAGCCATACAGGGAGATGATTGGGAGCGTTTCGACTCGCGCGGGGCACGGTGGCTGCACTGGTTCCGGACGCATCCGAGCACAAGCGAGCGCATCGCGCGCCTGGCGGAACTCGTCTCGCCCGTTCGGCCTGATCTTCCGCTTGCGAACCGGACGGCCTATCTCGACTCGCTCGCCGGACGCGGCGATCGGTCCTGGCGGCAGAATCTCATGCGCCCGTTCGTGTAGGAGGGCAAAGCGGCTAAACGACGCCTAGAGAGATCGAATCGCGAAGAGAAGACAGATCGTGCGTGGAACTTCGCTTAGGCGGGTGCTCGGCTCGGACGTGTTTGTATGCCGGACGACCAGCAGCGAGGTGGCCAGCATGGCCACCCCGCTACATCCCTTTTCATGGTCCGAAGAGTCCCATGCCGCGTCTTTGGCCGTGTCACTTAGCCTTATCCAGTTGCTGAGCGTGCTCGAAATGCCTCTGGACAATGGGAGCGGTCTTTTGCGCGTGTGCCTTTAACGCCGCGGCGTCTCCGCTTTCGGCATAGGAGCTCATCAGCGCAAGCGCTTCCCGATGAGCAGCCACCTGAGCGTCAATATAAGCTTCATCGAAAGCTTCGTTGTCAGCGGTCTTTAGTGCCTCGACCTTGCTGGCGTGCTTCTTTGTCATTTCAGCCGGGACGGTGACGCCGTCTTTCTGCGCGGCAGCCATCAGGTCCTTGGACGCTTTCGTATGATCGTTGATCATCATCTGCGCGAACTCCTGGATGGCGGCTGTTTGCGACTTTTGCATCGCCAGCTCGCTTGAACGGATTTCCAACAAATCGGAGCTGGCCGCCATAGTCGCGAACTCCTGCGGCGATATCTTTGCCGTCTGAGCAAGTGCGATCGAGCCCATCAGTCCGACCGCAGCGGCCGCAATGGCCGTTCTCATGATGTTCATCTCGTCCTCCTTCATGTTTTCGCCAACGGACCCTCCAACCCGCTCGATTGACGATTGTTCCTGCGAAATCTGATGACGTTCCTGCCATCCCTCGGTGACAACGTGGTCAGCATGCTCGCTGTCATCAACCGGTGCCTTTCTGGCATTCCTAGACCAACGCGCTGTCAGTCGCTCCCCATCTGCCCGCCATGATCCGCCCTTGAGAGATGTCCATAGACGTCAGCCGTACAACCTTCCCCAGGAGGCAGTGTAGTCATGACCGACCCTCCCCAGACGCGCCGGCGCAACGAAAGTCACTTGCCAGCGTTGCCGTTGATCGAAGCCGCAGGAGGACGAAATGGCCGATGACAAGACCAAGCGTGATTTCCGCGACCGTAACCTCGTAGCCGTCGACGAGGATTATGAGGTGGAACATTTCGCCCGCGAGAACGGCATCACGCCAGAGCAGGTCCGGGAGCTAATAAAAGCCACTGGGAATGACCGCGGCGCTTTGACAGCCGCTGCAAAGCAATTGAAAACCGTGCTGCAAGGAGGTCCGCTGACCGGCTGATAGAGACATCACCGTGGTTGACGTGGCTGTGGGTGGCACAAGGCGTCTGCAAGGAGGCGGGTACGAAACGGTCTTGGGTCATCTGGGGAAATTGTCACTCACCACAGCCTCCCTACGGGACCTGACCTCACCGACGTTGATCTAGACCTGCTGCGCCGCTGGTTGATGTTGGTGTGGTAGGCTGCGCTGAATGCCTACCCCCGGGAAAACAGTCGACGGGGAAATTCGAGCCTGTGTGGGCACCATTCGGCACGTGCGAGCATACAGGCTGCGGCAAGAATCGACAGGGCTCGCGTTGAGAGCGCTGGGGCAGGTCGTTTCGGATGCCTTCAATCTCAGACCGGGAGCTTGAGAACCGCTAGGGGCCATTGCCGGTTGTGCTTTGACCGGTAATCGGTCTCGCGTTCAGCTCACGTGCCGAATGTGCCGAGCGAATGGAACCGATCACGCTTCGTAAAACCTCGAGTTTTGCGATGCCTGGTTTGTTTGACGGCCTGCAGATCAAGCGGCCTCGTCGAAATTCGAACCCGTCCAGCCTTAAAATGTTCTGCCGGACTGATGCGGAGACCTTTGTGCGAAAGGTGATCGCAATCGCTTCGGGTCCTACGTCGACCTGGCTCAAGCCTAACTCCGCTGCATCTATTCGCAGTCGGCTAACCTCCAGCAGCGTGGCCGCTTCGCTCGGCATGGCTCCAAAGCGATCCTCCACCTCGTCGGCAAATGCGTTGACGTCTAAATGCGTGCTGATGCGGAACAACCGCGAATACAGGCTGAGGCGTATGGCTGGCTCCCGCACATAGCTTTCTGGGAATGACCCTCCGGCCTGCAAGTTGATGTCCGGAAGTTGCATGTCAGAGCGGGGCCCGCCTCGAGCAATCGATGAGGCACGCTCAAGCAGTCGATGATAGAGCCCGACGCCGATGAGCTTGACGTGGCCCGCCTGTTCTTCGCCGAAAAGATCGCCGGCGCCGCGTAGGTCGAGGTCCCTTTGGCTGATGGCCAGGCCAGAGCCAAGCCGGTCAAGAGCTACAAGAGCCGAAAGTCGGGACCTTGTGGCTTCAGCCAATTCCTTGCCGGGCTCGGTCAAGAGAAGTGCAATGCCTTGTATCCTTC
>NZ_RZSU01000015.1:0-89506 GCF_003997585.1 Mesorhizobium sp. M5C.F.Cr.IN.023.01.1.1
CCATCCAGCCAGTCGGCCTTGTTTGGCTTGTAATGCTGGCCGACCTCGAATTCCTGCTCGAGATGTGCCCGCCAGTCCGCCTTCATCTTGTCGAATTCGGCTTGGGTGAGGTGGCCCTCGGCGATCAGCCGGTCGGCATAGATCTGCACCGTCGTCTTGTGGCTGCGGATGTTGCTGTACATGATCGGCTGGGTGAAGGCCGGCTCGTCGCCCTCATTGTGGCCAAAGCGGCGGTAGCAGAACATGTCGACCACGACAGGCTTGTGGAACTTCATGCGGAATTCGATCGCCACCTTGGTGGCATGGACCACGGCTTCCGGATCATCGCCGTTGACGTGGAAGATCGGCGCCTCGATCATCTTGGCCACATCCGATGGGTAGGGCGACGAGCGCGAGAAGCGCGGATTGGTGGTGAAGCCGATCTGGTTGTTGATGATGAAATGCAGTGTGCCGGCGACGCGGTGGCCGCGCAAGCCCGACAAGCCGAGGATTTCGGCAATCACGCCCTGGCCGGCAAAGGCGGCGTCGCCGTGCAGGAGCAGCGGCAGCACCTTGGCACGCTCTTCCAGCGGCACGATCTCCTCGCGGCTGCGGCCGAACAGGGAGTCCTGCTTGGCCCGCGCCTTGCCCATCACCACCGGATCGACGATTTCCAGATGCGAGGGATTGGCGGTCAGCGACAGGTGCACCTTGTTGCCGTCGAACTCGCGGTCCGACGAAGCACCGAGATGGTACTTCACGTCGCCCGAGCCCTCGACCTCGTCGGGTGCGGCCGAGCCGCCCTTGAATTCGTGGAAGATGGCGCGGTGCGGCTTGGCCATCACCTGGGAGAGCACGTTCAGCCGGCCGCGATGCGCCATGCCGAGCACGATCTCCTTCATGCCGAGCTGGCCGCCGCGCTTGACGATCTGCTCCAGCGCCGGGATCAGCGCTTCTGCGCCGTCGAGGCCGAAGCGCTTGGTGCCCTTGTACTTGACGTCGATGAACTGCTCGAACCCTTCGGCCTCGACCAGCTTCTGCAGGATCGCCCTCTTGCCGGCAGCGGTGAAGGAGATCTCCTTGTCGGTGCCCTCGATGCGCGCCTGGATCCAGGCCTTCTCCTCGGGATCGGAAATATGCATGAACTCGACGCCGAGCGTCGAGCAATAGGTGCGGGTCAATATGTCCAGCATCTGCCGGATGGTGCCGAATTCGAGGCCGAGCACATTGTCGAGGAAGATCGGGCGATCGAAATCGGCGGCGGTGAAGCCGTAATTTTCCGGCGACAGCTCGTTGTAATCCTCGAGCGGCTTGGCGATGCCGAGCGGATCGAGATTGGCGTGCAGGTGGCCACGCATGCGGTAGGCGCGGATCATCATGATGGCGCGCACGGAATCGCGCGTCGCCTGATGCACGTCGGCGTCGGAAAGGGCGACGCCGTTCATCACCGCCTTGTGCTGGACCTTCTTCTCGATGTGCTTTTCGACGATGCCCCAATTGCCGTCGAGCGCCGACACCAATTCGCCATTGGCCTGCAGCGGCCATGAGGGCTTGGCCCATGAGGCGCCCTTGGCATTCTTGCGGACATCGCCGGCGTCGTCCTTCAGCGCCGCGAAGAAATCCCGCCATTCGGGATCGACCGAAGAGGGATCGTCCTCATAGGCGGCGTAGAGCGCGTCGATATAATCGGCATTGCCGCCATAGAGGAAAGAGGTAAGCGAAAATTGGTCGTTGGCCTGATCTTGTCTTGCCATTTTTTCCGCGGAGCCTGGCTCCGTCTCCTTTTCCGAAGGGGAGTAAGGGAATAGGGGATTAGGGCAGTAGGGAAAGTGGCAATCGTCGCCACTCGTTCCGTTCTTCCTATTCCCCTACTCCCATACTGCCCTACTCACTTAACCCTTAATTGCTTCGACCAGGGTCGTGCCGAGCCGGGCCGGCGACGGCGAAACTTTTATTCCAGCCGATTCCATCGCCGCGATCTTGTCCTCGGCGCCGCCCTTGCCACCGGAAATGACCGCGCCGGCATGACCCATGGTGCGGCCGGCCGGCGCCGTGCGCCCGGCGATGAAACCGGCCATTGGCTTCTTGCGGCCACGCCTGGCTTCGTCCTTGAGGAACTGCGCGGCGTCTTCCTCGGCCGAGCCGCCGATCTCGCCGATCATGATGATCGACTGGGTCTCGTCGTCGGCGAGGAACATCTCCAGCACGTCGATGAACTCCGTGCCTTTGACGGGGTCGCCACCGATGCCGACGGCGGTGGTCTGGCCGAGGCCGACATTGGTGGTCTGGAACACTGCCTCATAGGTAAGCGTTCCCGAGCGGGAAACAACGCCGACCGAGCCCTTGCGGAAGATGTTGCCGGGCATGATGCCGATCTTGCATTCGTTGGGGGTCAGGACGCCGGGGCAGTTGGGACCGATCAGCCGCGATGTCGAGCGGTCGAGCCGCGCCTTGACCTTGATCATGTCGATCACCGGGATGCCCTCGGTGATGCAGACGATCAGCGGAATTTCGGCTTCGATCGCTTCCAGGATCGCTTCGGCGGCGCCCGCCGGCGGCACATAGACGACGGAAGCATTGGCACCGGTCTGCGCCTTGCCTTCGGCGACGGTGGAAAAGATCGGCAGGCTCTCGCCCTTGGTACCGGTCCACGTCTCGCCACCTTTCTTGGGGTGGATGCCGCCGACCATTTTTGTCCCGTGATAGGCAAGCGCCTGCTCCGTATGGAACGTGCCGGTCTTGCCGGTTAGGCCCTGCACGAGCACCTTGGTGTTCTTGTCGACGAGAATGGACATGGTGGTCCTTTTTACAAACCGTTGATCGAGGAAGGCTGCGTGGTCATCGTCAGAGCCGCCATGGTCAGAGACGCTTGAGATCGGCGACGGTGAGGTCGCTCTTGGCGTTGCCGGTGTTGAGCGTCGTCGCCGGCTCGAACATCAGCACCACCGGCTCCTCGCTCAGCGAGCGCGGCCGGTGCTCGACGGCGCGCGGCACGACGATGAACTCGCCGCTGCCAAGCTCGACCGTTCCGTCGCGGAAATCGATGGCAATGCGGCCGCGAAGCACCAGGAACGCTTCGTCCTCATTGTCATGCGCATGCCAGTCAAAGACCTCGCCGAACTTGGCGATCTTGACCTGGGCATCGTTGACGTCGCCGGCGATATGCGGATCGAAGACTTTCTTGATCTTCGTATCCGCCGCCTCGACCAGATTTATCTTGTGCGGAGGCACCGGATCAGCCCTTCACTGCCGCCACGATCTTCTTGGCGGCATCGTCGAGGTCGTCGGCCGACACCACGTTCAACCCGCTGTCATTGATGATCTTCTTGCCGAGTTCGGCGTTGGTGCCTTCCAGCCGCACCACCAGCGGCACTTGCAGGCCGACTTCCTTCACCGCCGCAATAACGCCCTCGGCGATGATGTCGCACTTCATGATGCCGCCGAAGATGTTGATCAGGATGCCTTTGACCGCCGGATCCTTGGTGATGATCTTGAACGCCGCCGTCACCTTCTCCTTCGACGCACCGCCGCCGACATCGAGGAAGTTGGCGGGCTCGGCGCCATAGAGTTTGATGATGTCCATCGTCGCCATGGCGAGGCCGGCGCCGTTGACCATGCAGCCGATATTGCCGTCGAGTGCGACATAGGCGAGGTCGAATTTCGACGCCTCGATCTCCTTCTCGTCCTCTTCGGTAATGTCGCGCAGCTCCATCACGTCGGGATGGCGGAACAGCGCGTTGTTGTCGAACGATACCTTGGCGTCGAGCACGCGCAGCCGGCCGTTCTTCATGACGATCAGCGGGTTGACCTCGAGCAGGCTCATGTCCTTCTCGACAAACGCCTTGTAGAGGATCGGGAACAGCGTCTCGCCGTCCTTGGCCGCGTCGCCGTCGAGCTTCAGCGCGCCGTTGAGTTCTTTCAAATCATCCGCCGTCATGCCCTTTTCCGGGTCGATTGCGACGGTGATGATCTTTTCCGGCGTGTCATGGGCGACCGCCTCGATGTCCATGCCGCCCTCGGTCGAGACGACGAAGGCAATGCGGCCGACGGAGCGGTCGACCAGCAGCGACAGATAGAGCTCGCGGTCGATGTCGGCGCCGTCCTCGATGTAGAGGCGGTTGACCTGCTTGCCCGCCGGGCCGGTCTGCTTGGTGACCAGCGTGTGGCCGAGCATCTCGTTGGCGTTGGCGACGACATCAGCAACCGACTTCGCCAGCCTGACACCACCCTTGGCGTCGGGGCCGAGCTCCTTGAACTTGCCCTTGCCGCGGCCGCCGGCATGGATCTGGCTCTTCACCACATAGAGCGGGCCGGGCAGCGCCTTGGCGGCGGCTTCCGCTTCGCTTGCCTCGAACACCGGCACGCCTTCGGCCACCGGTGCGCCAAAGCCCTTCAGCAGCGCCTTGCCCTGATATTCATGGATGTTCATGCGCGTTGTCTCCAGATCAATTTACTGGCGGGTCACTTGGCGGCGGGTCACTTGGCGGCGAGATGGGGAGCGATCTTGACGCAGGCCTCGCACAGGCCCTGCACCGCCGCCACCGAACTGTCGAACATCTTCTGCTCGGGCTTGCTGAGCTCGATCTCGATGATGCGCTCGACGCCGGCGGCGCCGATCACCACCGGCACGCCGACATAGGTGTTCTTGACACCATACTGGCCGGAGAGATGCGCAGCACAGGGCAGCACGCGCTTCTTGTCCTTGAGATAGGCTTCGGCCATGGCGATCGCCGAGGCGGCCGGTGCGTAGAAGGCCGAGCCGGTCTTGAGCAGGCCGACGATCTCGGCGCCGCCGTCGCGGGTGCGCTGCACGATCTGGTCGAGCTTTTCCTTCGAGGTCCAGCCCATCTTGACGAGGTCGGGCAGCGGGATGCCGGCGACCGTCGAATAGCGGATCATCGGCACCATGGAATCGCCATGGCCGCCAAGCACGAAGGCGGTGACATCCTCGACCGACACCTTGAATTCCTCGGCCAGGAAATATCGGAAGCGCGCACTGTCCAGCACCCCGGCCATGCCCACGACATGGGTCTTCGGCAGGCCGGAGAACTTCTGCAGCGCCCAGACCATGGCGTCGAGCGGATTGGTGATGCAGATGACAAAGGCTTTCGGCGCGTATTTCTTGAGACCCGCGCCAACCTGCTCCATGACCTTCAGGTTGATGCCGAGAAGGTCGTCGCGGCTCATGCCGGGCTTGCGCGGCACGCCGGCGGTGACGATGCAGACGTCGGCGCCCTCGATGCCGGCATAATCGTTGACGCCGGTCAGCCTGGAGTCGAACCCATCGACCGGCGACGATTGCGCGATATCCAGCCCCTTGCCTTGCGGGATGCCCTCGGCGATATCGAACAGCACAACGTCGCCGAGATCCTTGAGGCCGATCATGTGGGCGAGCGTGCCGCCGATCATGCCCGAGCCGATAAGCGCTATCTTGTTGCGTGCCATGTCAGGATGTTTTCCCTTTAGACTGTGACGGCGCCCAAATCCTTCACGAAATTGGATGACGGCGTCGAGGAAGGAGGCCGGAATGCAGCGGGGAAGCCGCAAAGATTTCGCCGAACCCAATAGCCCCGGCGCCCGAAATATTCAAACGATTATTTTGGAGTGAGTTTTTTCAATCGGTTAGATGAATTGGGATTTACGTAAACGTCAAAGTTTGCAAGCCGACTTGGGAGATTTACACAAGTGGATGTGCAAATCGTAAGGCTCAACCCCGGAGATGAAGCCCTTGTGATGCGGGTCGCCGAGGATGTGTTCGATGAAGCGGTCAGGCCGGATCGGCTGGCAGCGTATCTCCGCGAACCCGGCCATTTCATGATCATCGCCGTGGCCGACGGCATAGTCGTCGGCCAATGCGCAGCCGTCATCCACCGCCACCCGGACAAGGTGAGCGAACTCTACATCGATGAAGTCGGCGTATCGCCGGCCTTCCAGCGCCAGGACATAGCGACGAAAATGCTCGACGCCATGTTTGAGCTCGGCCGCGAGCATGGCTGCGAGGAGGCCTGGGTCGGCACTGAGCCGGACAATATTGCGGCCCGCGCGCTTTACGAGGCACGGAAGGAGCCGCATGGATCGGCGGAGGAGTTCGTGATGTATGTTTATCGCCTCTAGGCCTGCGCCTGCCTCGCCTCCACAGGCACCACCTTCCCCCTCTGCCTCCCCGCCCAGTCTTCCAGCCATTCGTGACTCTGCATCTCGATCAGCCGTGACGCGGTGCGCTCGAACTCGAAGACCTCGTTGCCGCGTCTGGCCGTATACAGCTGCGGTGGCGGTGCAGCGGCGCTCACCACCAGCCGCACATTATGGTCGTAGAGCGTATCGATCAGCAGGATGAAGCGCTTGGCCTCGTTGCGCATGCCTTCGCCAAGCACCGGCACATGATCGATGAAGATGGTCGAGAAGCGGTCGGCAATCGCCAGGAAATCGCGGGCACCGAGCGGTTTTTCACAGAGATCGGCGAAGGAAAACCGCGCCGCTTCGCCGGCGGCTCGCGGCACCACGACCTGCCGGCCCTTTACCGTCAATGCCGCCTCCGCTGTCCGCCGGCCACGCGTCATCACTTCCCAGGCCTCGTCGAGGACAGCATCGGCGGCGGCATCGGCAGGGGTGACATACATCGGCAGGCGGCTGAGCTT
Organism: Mesorhizobium sp. M5C.F.Cr.IN.023.01.1.1; assembly: GCF_003997585.1. Taxonomy (NCBI): domain Bacteria; kingdom Pseudomonadati; phylum Pseudomonadota; class Alphaproteobacteria; order Hyphomicrobiales; family Phyllobacteriaceae; genus Mesorhizobium; species Mesorhizobium sp. M5C.F.Cr.IN.023.01.1.1. Next base: position 6,618 of record NZ_RZSU01000015.1, read on the forward strand.
GTCCAGCCGATAGTCCTTGTCGGCATCCAGCGCCAGCACCTGCGCATGCCGCTCCAGGATGCCGATGAAGGGCAGGAAAAGCTGGCGGTTCAAGCCGTCGCGGTAGAGATCCTGCGGCGCGACATTGGACGTGGCGACCAGCACGACGCCGTTGGCAAACAGCGCCGAGAACAGCCGGGACAGGATCATCGCATCGGCGATGTCGGTGACGGAAAACTCATCGAAGCACAGCACCCAGGCTTCCTCGGCCAGCGCGCGGGCCACCGGCGCGATCGGGTCGTCTTCCCTGACGGCGCCCTCTTTACGCGCCTGCCGGTGCTTCTGGATGCGATCCTGCACATCGGCCATGAAGTCGTTGAAATGCACACGACGCTTGCGCCTGACCGGCACCAGCTCGAAGAACATGTCCATCAGCATGGTCTTGCCGCGGCCGACGCCGCCATGGATGTAGAGGCCCTTGACGGCCTCGCGCGTTTCACGCTTGCGGGCGAACAGCCAGCCCAGCGCGCTCGATTTGTGCGCCAGCCGCTTTGCCGAGATCTCATCGATCAGCCGGTCGAGTGCCGCGACGATCCGCTCCTGCGCCGGATCGCGGTCGATCAGGCCGGTATCGACCAGATGGTCGTATCGCTGCCGGACGGTCGCATGGGTCTGAAGGCCGTCACGCAGATGCATCGGTCACGTCGTTCTAGAGCAATTCCAGCAAAAGTGCTTAGCGGTTTTCGGTCCGGAATTGCGTATCAACAAAAGGCAGCAATTCCAGGAAAAGTGTGTAGCGGTTTTCCGTTCGGAACTGCGTAAAACAAATAAGCGGCGGGTCAGCCTCTTGTAAGCGAGATCGGCAGGCCGTTGGAAGTCTGGCCGTCGAATTTCTCGCCGCCTGAGGAATAGAGCCGTGCCAGCGTGCCGCCATTCTCGTCGTACAGCGTCAACTGCTTGCCGGCGACGTTCCACGATTTGATGCCGTCGATCGGCGCCGGGCAATGCAGCGGTCCGGCCCGGTAGCCCGCGCCGAACTTGGTCTGCGGCGTCGCCACCTGGCAGCTCTGGCCGGACACACTGGCCTTCCACACGCCGGCGACGCTGCCTGCGGTAAGATCCGGGGCTCCGGCAGGAGCCGTCCCGTCCGGCGGCAGCGAGGCGACCTGGGGGTTTAACGTCCCTTGCGGCGCCGTCGGAAATTTCGACGGGTCGGCCGTGCCGGGCGACGCCGGCGGCGGCAGCTGATTTGCGGTCACCTTGCCAGAGGGCGCGGCTTGCAGCGGCGACGGCTGCTCCTGGTCCATCGACGAGAACCGTGACGTTGAACAGCCGCTCGCAACGAGCGCGGCAAGCGATACGGCCAGCAGACCGGTTTTCGAAAAATTCATTTCAAACCTCCGTCGGATCCGGCTGGGGCTGCCGTCCGCACAATATCCCCTTCACCAAGATGGAGAAGGTGGCGAAATTTCAACCCGATATGGTTAAAATACCATTTGAGGCAGCATCTGTTGCAATTTTACCACAAAATGCATGCCGCCCAGCCTGCACTTCGGGCCTGACCCGAGGCTGCCAGTGGTCTACCCGGACAAGCATGCCCTTGGCATTCCGGTCACCAAATGCTTGCGTCAATCGGCTTCGGTCCTATCTCTGATGAAACGGAACCCTGCCGGAGGCGAAACCTTGGCTGCGAGAAAAAGAGCCGCCAATCGCTATTACAGCGGCCCACCGAGCGATCATTTCGACGGCACCTTGTTCTTCAATCCCAACGGCAAGCCGCCTGCCCGCTTTTCCGATCTTTTGAAGTGGCAGCTGGGCGGCGAGCGCTCGAAATGGCCGGCGGCGAATCCGAGTCCGTTTCATCAAGCGACACCGGCCAAACGGATCGACGGCTCCGGGCTGAGGCTGACCATGGTCGGCCACTCCTCGCTGCTCATCCAGACGGCCGGCCTGAACATCCTCACCGACCCGGTCTGGTCTCGGCGCGTCTCGCCGCTGTCCTTTGCCGGGCCGAAACGGGTCAATCTGCCGGGCATCGCCTTTTCCAACCTGCCGCCGATCGACCTCGTATTGGTCAGCCACAACCACTACGACCATCTCGACCTCGCCACGCTGAAGCGGCTGAAGATAAAGCACGACCCGCTGGTGCTGGCGCCGCTTGGCAATGACGCCATCATCGACGATGGCGTTCCCGGCGTGCGGCTTTCCGTGCATGACTGGGGCGAGCGGGTCGAGATTGGCAAGGACCTCGCCGTCTATGTCGAGCCGGTGCACCACTGGTCGGCGCGCGGCACCCGCGACCGGCGCATGGCGCTGTGGGCGGGATTTGTGGTCGAGACGCCGGGCGGAAAGGTCTATTTCGCCGGCGACACCGGTTTCCACGATGGCATCAACTACCGGCTGATGGCCGAAAGGCACGGCGGCTTCCGCCTAGCCATCCTGCCGATCGGCGCCTACGAGCCGCGCTGGTTCATGGCGCCACACCACCAGAACCCGGAGGAGGCTGTGCAAGGCATGCTTTTGTGCAACGCCGCCCATGCTGCCGGCTGCCATTGGGGCACGTTCCGGCTGACCAACGAGCCGATCGACGAGCCGGCCAGAAAGCTTGGCGAAGCCCTCGACGATCAAGGTATCCCGCAAGAACGCTTTCGCGCCTTGCGTCCCGGCGAAGTCTGGGACGTGCCGGCGGTCTAGGCAGGCGGCCGGCTTCGCGGCGAGCGGAACCCGGGACGTCGTAAACGCGTTGGCAGGTATCCACAACCGTCGGCTGCGAGGTTTTTTCTCATGATCAAATGGATTGTCATTCTTCTGATCATCGCGGCCGCGGCAAGCCTGCTCGGTATGCCGGCATTGGCCGGAGCCGCCGCCACCGGCGCCCGTATCCTCATCGGCATCGTGCTGATCATCTTCCTGCTGATCGTGCTTGGCGTCTTCGCGGTGGCCTAATGCATGTCGCGCAAAAGTGCGCAGCAGAAAGCACGTGCGCTGGTTCAAAAATGTCAGAGCGTACTTTGTGGGTCCAAATGGACGCACGTCGCTCTGACGTCCGCACACTGGTAATTTCGGCCGGTATCCGCCATATAGGCGCCAAACCGGCATGAGACCTTTCGATCCATGGCAAGCACCGCCCCCTTCGCCAAGATGAACGGCATTGGCAACGAGATCATCGTTGCCGACATGCGCGGTCGCGCCGATCGGGTGACGCCGGCTGCCGCCCTTGCGCTCAATGCCGATGCCGCGACGAAATTCGATCAGATCATGGCGATCCACGACGCCAGGACGTCGGGCACCGCCTTTTTCATCGACATCCTGAATTCCGACGGAACCGGCGCGCAGGCCTGCGGCAACGGCATGCGCTGCGTGGTGCAGGCACTTGCCGCCGAGACCGGCCAGAAGACATTCGCCTTCGAGACCGTCGCCGGCATCCTCAACGCCGAAGAACATGCCGACGGGCTGATCTCGGTCGACATGGGCAAGCCGCGTTTTGGCTGGCAGGATATTCCGCTCGCCGAGGAATTCCGCGATACCCGCATGATCGAGCTGCAGATCGGCCCGATCGACGCGCCTGTGCTGCATTCGCCCTCGGTCGTGTCGATGGGCAATCCACATGCCATCTTCTGGGTCGACCGCGATGTCTGGTCTTACGAGCTCGACCGCTTCGGCCCGCTGCTCGAAAACCACCCGATCTTCCCCGAACGCGCCAACATCACCATCGCGCAAGTGACCTCGCCCGAGACGATGGTCATCCGCACCTGGGAGCGCGGCGCCGGCCTGACCAAGGCGTGCGGCTCGGCCGCGTGCGCCGCGGTGGTTGCCGCGGCCCGCACCAAGCGGACCGGACGCAGCGTCACGCTGATGACGCCCGGTGGCGGCTCGCTGCATGTCGAATGGCGCGGCGACGACCACGTCATCCTCACCGGTGCCGCCGAATGGGAATTTTCCGGCAGCTTCGACCCGTCGACCGGCGTGTGGGCCCGCGACACCGAAAGCGCCGCCTGATGGCTCCTCTTGCCAAGAAGGGAGTAGACGTCGTCACCTTCGGCTGCCGGCTGAACACCTACGAATCCGAGGTGATGCGGCGGGAGGCGGAGAGCGCCGGCCTTGGCGCGCTGGAAGGCGGCGCAATCATCTTCAACACCTGCGCCGTCACCGGCGAGGCGGTGCGCCAGGCAAAACAGTCGATCCGCAAGGCCCGGCGCGAGAACCCGGCCGCCCGCATCATCGTCACCGGCTGCGCGGCGCAGACCGAGCCGCAGAATTTCGTCGCCATGGACGAGGTCGATCTCGTCCTCGGCAATGAAGAGAAGCTGAAGGCGCATTCCTATCGCGCGCTGCCGGATTTCGGCGTCAACGATACCGAGAAGGCTCGCGTCAACGATATCTTTTCGGTACGCGAGACGGCCGGCCACATGGTCGACGCCATCGAGGGCCGGGCGCGGGCCTTCGTCCAGGTGCAGAACGGCTGCGACCACCGCTGCACCTTCTGCATCATCCCCTATGGCCGCGGCAATTCGCGCTCTGTGCCGATGGGCGCCGTGGTCGAGCAGGTCGAGCGGCTGAGTGGCAATGGTTATGCCGAGATCGTGCTGACCGGCGTCGACATGACCAGTTTCGGCGCCGACCTGCCTGGCAGCCCGAAACTCGGCAAATTGGTCAAGACGATCCTGAAGCAGGTGCCTGGCGTGAAACGCCTGCGCCTCTCGTCGATCGATTCGATCGAGGCTGACGACGATCTGCTCGACGCGATTGCCACCGAGCCTCGGCTGATGCCGCATCTGCATCTGTCGATGCAGGCGGGTGACGACATGATCCTGAAGCGGATGAAGCGGCGGCACAACCGGGATCAGTCGATCCGTTTTTGCGAGGATTTGCGCAAATTGCGTCCCGGCATTGTCTTCGGCGCCGACATCATCGCCGGCTTCCCGACCGAGACGGACGCCATGTTCGAAAAATCGCTGGAGATCGTCGAGGAATGCGGGCTGACGCATCTCCACGTCTTCCCCTTCTCGCCGCGCGAAGGCACCCCCGCCTCGCGCATGCCGCAGCTTCGCCGCGAGGTGGTCAAGCAGCGTGCGGCACGACTGCGCGCCGCCGGTGACGCCGCTTATCGCCGCCACCTCGCTGCACTCGCCGGAACACGCCAGTCGATCCTGGTCGAGCGCGACGGGCTCGGCCGCACCGAAGGCTTTACGCTTGCCACGATCTCCGCGGGCGCGCCGGGCGAAATCGTTGAGGCCGATATCGCCGGCCATGACGGCGCGCGGCTGATCGCGGCGCCGCTTGCCGCCCGCGCCGCTTGAGACGCAGAACATGGCTGGTTTTTTCAAGAAGATATTTTCGTTCGGCAAGAAGGAAGTGGTCGACGAGCGGATCGATGAGTCAACACCCCTGCCGCCGATCAAATGGGATGCGCTGGAGGCGCTGAAACCGGCCTCCGAGCAGACCGTTTCGGAATTTTTGAAACGCGAAGAGCCTCGGCCCGAAGCGGAAGCTGTGCCTCCGCCGCCGGTCGAGCCGGAAGCACCGCCCGCGCCGCAGCCGGCGCCTGTTGAAGAAGCCGAGCCCGAACCTGCGCCGACCATTCGGCCCGAGCCGGACATCCAGCCGGAACCCGCTCCGGTCGAGGAGCCGGAGGCGCCCGCCGAACAGGCGGCGCCAAAGGAGATTCCGGTCGCTCCCGTCATTCGCCAGCCAGCTCGGGAGCCAGAGCCGGAGGAAATTCCTGAGCCAGAGCCGGCGCAGGAGATTGTCCAGTCTGAGCTTCCGTCATCCGAACGTGGCGCTGCCCCTCATCCGCCTGCCGGCATCTTCTCTCCGTATAGGGACGGGGAAAAGGGTGCTGATCGTCACGCCGAGCCTCCTTTTGAAAGCGGCAAAGAAGAAGCTCCTACGCTGACGCCCCCCTCTCCGCGTCCTTTACGGGGAGAGGGTAAGGGTGAGGGGCAGCGCGGACCTGCGCAAGATGCCGCGCCGCCGGCCGAGCCCCCCTCAACTGCGCCCGAGCCTGAAGCGCCGGCGGCCGAAATCCCGCCCCCCATTCGCCAGCCTGCGCCGGTCGAGGCAAAGCCGGTCCTTGCCGAGATCGCACCGGAGCCGAAGGCCGTTCCGCAGCCGCCGCCGGAGCCAAAGCCCGCTCCCGGCAAGGTCACCGTAACCAAGAAGGTCGAGCAGAGAGCCGAACCGCAGAAGGCGCCGGGACCAGCACCGAAACGCTCGTGGTTCCAGCGCATGAAGGAGGGGCTTGCCCGCTCTTCTCGGGAACTGTCCGGCAACATCGCCGGCGTCTTCACCAGGCGCAAGCTCGACGAGGACACGCTGCAGGATCTGGAGGACGTGCTGATCCGCGCCGACCTCGGTATGGAGACGGCGTTGCGCATCACCGATTCGCTGGCCGCCAGCCGCTACGGCAAGGACGTCTCCGAGGCGGAAGTCCGCGCCATCATGGCGACCGAAGTGGAGAAGGTGCTGACCCATGTCGCCTTGCCGCTGGAGCTCGACCTCAGCCACAAGCCGCACGTGATCCTTGTCGTCGGCGTCAACGGCACCGGCAAGACCACGACCATCGGCAAACTGGCGGCAAAGCTCACCGATGGCGGCCTGTCGGTGATGCTCGCAGCCGGCGACACGTTCCGCGCCGCGGCGATCGAGCAGTTGAAGATCTGGGGCGAGCGCACCAAGTCGCCGGTCATCGCCTCGAAGCTTGGCGCCGATGCGGCAGGTCTTGCTTACGAGGCCTTCGAACAGGCCAAGCAAGCCGGCTCCGACGTGCTGATCATCGACACCGCCGGGCGGCTGCAGAACAAGACCGAGCTGATGGCGGAACTGGAAAAGATCGTCCGGGTGCTGGGCAAGCTCGATCCGGAGGCGCCGCACACCGTGCTGCAGACGGTCGACGCCACCACCGGCCAGAACGCGCTCAACCAGGTCGAGATCTTCCGCAATGTCGCCGGCGTCAACGGCCTGGTGATGACCAAGCTGGACGGCACCGCACGCGGCGGTATTCTGGTGGCGATCGCGGCAAAGCACAAATTGCCGGTCTATTTCATCGGCGTCGGCGAACAGGTCGACGACCTCGAACCATTCTCCGCAAGCGAGTTCGCCAGGGCGATCGCTGGAGTGGCGTAACAAGCATGATCCCAAGAAGTCGCAGACTTCTTGGATAGGGTCATGCGCAAGAAGGAAAGCCTATGAACCCGCGCATCCTCGAACGCGACCCATCCGACCCGCAGAAACAGAAGAAGGAAGGCGTCAATCCGCTGCTCAAGATGGTGCTGGAGCTCGGCCCGTTGATGGTGTTCTTCTTCGCCAACGCCCGCAGCGCATGGCTGACGCAGAAATTTCCGGCGCTGGCCGAATTCGGCGGGCCGATCTTCGTCGCCACCGGCCTGTTCATGGCCGCGACCGCGATCGCGCTGATCGCTTCCTGGCTGCTCACCCGCACCTTGCCGATCATGCCGATGGTATCGGGCGTCGTCGTCTTCGTCTTCGGCGCGCTGACGCTCTATCTGCAGGACGACATCTTCATCAAGATGAAGCCGACCATCGTCAACATGCTGTTTGGCGGCGTGCTGCTCGGCGGGCTGTTCTTCGGCAAGTCGCTGCTCGGCTACGTCTTCGATTCGGCTTTCAGCCTCGATGCCGACGGCTGGAAGAAACTCACCTTCCGCTGGGGCCTGTTTTTCCTGTTTCTGGCCCTTGTCAACGAAGTGGTCTGGCGGAATTTTTCCACCGACGCCTGGGTTACTTTCAAGGTCTGGGGGATCATGCCGATCACGCTTCTTTTCACCTTCAGCCAGATGCCGCTGATCATGCGCCATTCGCTTGAAGGTAAGACCGGAAACGAAGAGAAGGCCGGCAAGTAACGGTTAAGGAGAGGGCATGGAATTCGTCACCACGCGCGAGGAGCTGAGAACGATCTACAAGACGCCTCGGCCGACCGACGGCTCGATCCGCAAGGAATTGAAGGCGCTGGATGGCCACAGCCGTTCCTTCATCGGCAAAAGCCCGTTCGTGCTGATCGGCTCCTCCGACCGCGCCGGCAATGCCGATGTGACGCCGAAGGGCGACAGACCGGGCTTCGCCGCCGTGCTTGACGAGAAGACCATCGCCATCCCCGACCGGCCCGGCAACAACCGGCTCGACACGCTGGAGAACATTCTTCTCAACCCCTCGGTCGGACTGCTCTTCCTCATTCCAGGCATGAATGAGACACTGCGCGTCAACGGCGATGCCCGCATCACCGTCAATGCGGCTTTGCGCGAGCGGCTCGCCGTCGACGGCAAGGAACCGCAAAGCGTCGTCCTGGTGACGGTCAAGGCCGCCTACATGCATTGCGCCAAGGCTTTCATGCGCTCCGATTTGTGGAAGCCGGAAACCTGGTACGACCGCGCGACGCTGCCGACGCTCGGTCAGATCCTGCGCGACCAGCTGGCGCTCGCCGATTCGGCCGAGGCGACCGATCGCTGGCTGGACGAAGAATACAAACACACCATGTGGTAAATCTGCTCGGGCGCGATCCGCCCGAGAAGGCATAGCAATGTGCTCGCTTGCATATTGCTTGGCGGCCGCTCAGTAGGTCTTTGCGCCGTTGACCATCAGCCGTACCATGTAGAGCGAGGTCGTGCCGGCGATGTAGAGGCAGTTCAGCTTGTTGCCGCCGAACACGCAATTGGCGACGACTTCCGGCACCTTGATCCTGCCGATCAGCGTTCCGTCCGGATCGTAGCAATGGATGCCGTCGGCGGCACTCGTCCAGATCCGCCCTTGATCATCGAGCCTGAAGCCATCGAACAGGCCGGCCGTGCAGTCGGCGAAGACATTTCCGCCGGAGACCTTCTTGCCGCCCTCGTCGACATTGAACACCCGCATATGCGCCGGATTCTGGGCGCCATGCGTGCGACCGGTGTCGACGACGTAGAGCTTGCTCTCGTCGAGCGAGAAGGCAAGCCCGTTGGGCCTGACCATATCGGTGATCACCGCTTCGATCTCACCGGTGCCGGGGTCGGCCCGGTAGACATGACAGGCGCCGATCTCGCTCTCGGCCTTGTCGCCCTCGTAATCCGTATCGATGCCGTAGGTCGGGTCGGTGAACCAGATCGAACCATCGGACTTGACCACCGCGTCGTTGGGCGAGTTCAGCCGTTTGCCGCGCCATTTGTCGGCGATGGTGGTGATCGAGCCGTCGTGCTCGGTGCGGCTGACGCGGCGGCCCGAATGCTCGCAAGTGACCAGCCGGCCCTGCCGGTCGACGGTGTTGCCGTTGGAATTGCCCGACGGCTGCCGAAACACGCTGACGCTGCCATCGGTCTCGTCGTAACGCAGCATGCGGTTGTTCGGGATGTCGGACCACACCACATAGCGACCGGCCGCAAACCAGGCCGGCCCTTCCGCCCACCGGCATCCGGTGAACAGCTTGTCCACCTGCGCGTTGCTGTTGAACAGCCGCGCAAAGCGCGGATCGAGAATCTCGTAGTCTTCGGCGGCCATGGTTTCCTCCCGGTCATGCAAATCGCTAGTGCCGGGGCGATCAAGCCAGCCGGAGATCGATATGGCAAGATCGTTGATATCTGTCTCACCGCATCTTGAGACATTGGGGCAAAACGCGGCAAGGCCACCCTTGATGACGGGCCCTAAATGACGGCGCTCATTTGCCGTTAACCGGCTATGCGCTCAGTGCAATGGTGCATTGCAACATCTTCTTTTTGCAACGCACCATTACTATGTCATGCTCCATATCGATCAGGGAGGAACAACCTGCCGCTACAATGCGGCACAGAAGGAACCTCGCTATGATTCTCGACAGCCTCATGAGCCGCGCTCGCACCAGCATCGCCAAGCGCCGGCAATACAACCGTCTCGTCGCCGAAATCGACTCCTTTTCCAGCCGTGATCTGGCCGACATGCGCGCCGACCGCAGCGAAATGCTCTACCAGGTCCACAAGCAGATCTACGGCTGAGGCGAACGCATGATCCCGAACCGAAGGTCAGCGCAGCAAAAAGTTGCCGACTTTCGGACGAGATCATGCGCAACAAGAACTGTTTGATTGGGCTTAGCCAATCCATTCGATCCAGCGGCCGTGGTAATCGCAATTGGCTAGGCGGCGTGTCTTGCCGCCGGGCCATAGAGTGAGGCTGAGTACCGCCCACTGCTTTGTCGGATCGCGCGGCTCCATCCTCAGCCTTGCGATAGGCGCAACGGCCGTGGCCTCTCTGCCCGACTGCTCCAGGGTGGCGGCGATGGCATCCTTGGTCGCCCGCGGCAGGTATTGCCACATGATCGAGTGATAGAGCACGAAGGCGCCGCCCGGCTGCCGTGCCGCCAGCGCCTTCTCGACAAAATCCGCCGCGTCCGCTTTGACAGGCAGCGGTTGAAACTTTTCGGCAAGTGACAGCGCGGCGTCGAGCCGGGCCAGTCGTTCCGTCTGATCGGCCCAGACGTAAGACCGAAGCCGTAACCGCGCCGCTGCGTCGGCGGCGTCGACCGGCGCGATGTCGCAGCCGGCGCGATGGCGGACGTTGATCGCTCCTCCAAGCGGAACAGCGTGGCCGCGCACCTCCGGCGCCAACCGGACTGGGGAGGCCGGGTCTCCCCACTCGGCATCGCCGTAGCGGTAGTGAAAGCTGTCGAACAGGAGATTGAGCCCGGCGCTGGCGCCGATCTCGCACAGATCCAGCGGCAGGCCGGTTTCCCGCGCCACCATCAGAAATCCAGGCAGCAGCATCGCCGACCGGGCGATTTCATTGGTCTGCGGCGCGCCGGCGAGGCCGGCGATGATCTGATCGGCGGACCGCGCAATTACCTCCGGCAGCACCGCCGCGATCTCGGATTCGCTTGTCTGGTTGGGTGGATAGATCAGTGCCAGCCGCTCACTGGCACCCGTCAGGACCAACGCATGCAGCGCGCCGCAGAGCCGCAATGCAAGCCCGTCGGCGCGCGCATTGCCCGGCCAGCCGAGCACCGCCTGCCCACCCCTGGTGTTTGCGTCGAGAACCTTGGCCAGCGCACGGCATAAATTCGCGGTGAAGGGCGAGCCAAGTCGATCGCAGGCTCTCGCCTGAGCCAGAAAATGGTCGCGGATGTCTCGTTCGTCCATCGCGTTTTCGCTGTCTCAGCCCGGAGCGGCCAGCGCCTTCTCGATCTCGGGCAAAAGCAGCGTCTGTGCCGAGCCTGGCGTCAGCGGGCCGACATGTTTGTAGGCAATCTTGCCGTCCTTGCCGACGACGAAGGTTTCCGGCACGCCGTAGACGCCCCAGTCGATTGCCGCGCGCCCCGCCGCGTCGACGCCGATCGCCTGGAACGGGTTGCCGAGATTGCCGAGGAACCGGCGGGCGTTTTCCGGCTGGTCTTTGTAGTTGAGGGCGGCGATGACGAAGCGCTTGTCTTGCGACAGCGCCAGCAGCACCGGATGCTCGTCGCGGCACGGCCCGCACCACGACGCGAAGACGTTGACCAGCGTAACCTTGCCGGCGAACTGCTTGGAGTCGAGCCCGGGCAAATTCATGCCCTCCAGCGCCGGCAGGTTGGTCGGCGGCGCGGGCAGGCCGATCAGCGCCGATGGCACTTCCGAAGTGTCGCGGCCGGACAGCAGCTGCGTCAGGAACAGTCCCGCCAGCCCGAGGAAAATCAGCAGCGGCAAAAGCACGATCAGGCGCCGCGCGCGCGCCGGCGTTTCCGTTTGCATGCTCATGATTTCCCCGCCTTGTCGGAGCGCCGCCGCACGCCGGACGCTTCCAACTCGGCGAGGTCCCTCTTGCGTGCACGCTGGTCGAACAGGATCCAGCCGATCAGCCCGGCCAGAACCACGGCCGTGATGGCATAGGCAGCGGTCACATAAAGGGCGTGTACGCTCATTTCTCGATCCAGGCTTCTTGCAGCGAAGTTCATAGCTGCACTGGCTGTTCGTCGCAATGAACGCCGTCTGCGGCGGATTTGCGGTCACTCGGAATCGGAAGTTCATCTACTGCGACTGCAGCAGACCGGATATTTTGACGATGCGCATGAACTGGCATGTGAGGGACAGCCTCACAGCTCCTTCGCAGGTGAGCAGAATTTTGCCTGCGTCGTCCCACATTCTGACTGCGCTCCTGTCATGACTCTGGAACTTGCGAACGCTGATCGACTCGACACCTTCGAACGCGAGTTCAAAATACACCGCGTTGAATGGTCCCCATTTGACGGGAGGCCGGTAGGGGAGACGGGTGGATATAAAATGCAGGTGCAGGCCAGGCCCGTCGCGACTGATTTCGGCCTTGGTGATCTCGACAGAAGACAGGTCCGGATAGTGGCCGTAGATGGTCTGGAGAAAGATCGGATTTTCTATGCGTAGCGGCCACATCAGTCCGCCGCATGACGCAGCGCCAACGCTGCCGCAACCGGCCCCAGCACGGCAAGAAACAAGGTCAGCGCGGCGAGGATGAGGAAAGGCTGCAGGAACGGATCGGGGTTCGCCACCGCGCCATAGCTTGCCGACACGCCAAAGATCAGCACGGGAATGGTCAGCGGCAGCACCAGCACCGAGATCAGCAGCCCGCCGCGCGGCAGCGCCACCGCCACCGCCGCACCGGCAGCGCCGATGAAGGTGATCGCCGGCGTGCCGACCAGAAGGGTCAGCGCCGTGGCGCCGATGCTGATCGGCTCCATATTCATGAACAGGCCGAGCAAGGGTGCCGCGATGACCAGCGGCAGCACGCTTCCCGCCCAATGCGCCAGGCATTTCGTCAGAACGGTCAGCGCCAGCATCTGCCGGTCGTTGCCGAGCACCAGCAGATCGAGCGAGCCGTCTTCCCGGTCGGCCTGGAACAATCGGTCGAGACCGAGCAGGCAAGCGAGCAAGGCGCCGATCCACAGGATCGCCGGGCCGATGCGGGCAAGCAGATTGAGGTCCGGCCCGACGCCGAAGGGGATCGTGGCGATCACCGCGAGAAAGAAGATCACGCCGGTCAGCGCCCCGCCGCCGGCCCGGATATTCAGGCGGATATCGCGCAGGAAGAGGGCTAGCATGGTGTGAGACGCCCTTGCCCAGGACAGAGGGGGGCGCGAAGGAATGCCGACATTACCCAGTTTCCCCCATCACCAGCGCTTGTGCCCCGTCGAGCCCCAATGGCAAATGCGTTGCCGCAATGACTATCCCGCCTTCTCCGCAATGCTGCGTCATCAATCGGGCGAATCGCTCTTCCGAAGCCTTGTCCAGCCCGGCCGTCGGCTCGTCGAGCAGCCACAGCGGTCGCCGACTGACCAGCAGCTTTGCGATCGCCGCGCGGCGGCGTTGCCCGGTGGAGAGATAGCCGAACGGCAGATGGCCGATACCATCAAGCCCGACCATTTCCAGCGCCGCTTCAGCGCTCAAAAAATCCGCGCCCGAAAAATCGCCCCAGAAGCGCAGATTTTCCGCCACGCTCAGCGCCGTCTTCATCGCGTTCTGGTGGCCGAGATAGTGGCAAGCCGAGGCGACCGACGGAAAATCCTCGCCGCCGCCTTCGAAAAGCAAACCGCCTGCCGCCACCGGCAGCAGCCCGGCGACGACCCTGAGCAGCGTCGATTTCCCGGCGCCGTTCGGCCCGGTGACGATCAGCGCCTGGCCTTTCTCAAGGGCAAAGCCGATGCCGGAAAAGACCGCCTCGCCGCCGCGTTCTCCGCCCAGATTTTCGGCGATCAGCCGCATTCATTCCCCTTCGCCGAAAGTCCTAGCGCGGCTTCGGTGCGCCGCAACAAAAATGGCGATTCCGTGTCTAGAACTATTCCAGGAAATTCTCTATATGCGGGTCATCCGTGCCAGCGGTCGGCACGGGAACAGAATTAGCGCCGAACCAGCGCACGCGCCGCCTTGAACGGCTCGGGTTGGCTGGGAACGGACAGCGGAAATGGCCGTACCCGCACCTTTGCGCGTGATTGCATGCCATCGGCGTCCGTTCCCTTTCAGGCTGAACAGACAAGGACGGACCGCACGTGTCAAAATCCCTCGATAGTTTCAATTGCCGCCGCACGCTGACCGCTGGCGGCGCCGAGTATGTCTATTACGACCTCATAGAGGCCGAGAAGAACGGCCTCACCGGTATCGCCCAGTTGCCCTATTCGATGAAGGTGCTGCTGGAGAACCTGCTGCGCAACGAAGACGGCCGCTCCGTCACCAAGGAGAGCATCCAGGCGGTCGCCGGCTGGCTGACCGACAGGGGAACCGCGGGCGTCGAGATTGCCTATCGCCCGGCCCGTGTGCTGATGCAGGATTTTACCGGCGTTCCGGCCGTGGTCGACCTGGCCGCCATGCGCGATGCCATGGCCTCGCTCGGCGGCAACCCGCAAAAGATCAATCCGCTGGTGCCGGTCGACCTGGTCATCGACCACTCGGTCATCGTCGATGAATTCGGCACGCCGCTGGCTTTCGCCCGCAATGTCGAGCTTGAGTACGAGCGCAACGAGGAGCGCTACAAATTCCTCAAATGGGGCCAGCAGGCCTTCCGCAATTTCCGCGTCGTGCCGCCCGGCACCGGCATCTGCCACCAGGTCAATCTCGAATATCTCGGCCAGGTCGTGTGGACCAACACTGAAGGCGGCGAAACCACCGCCTACCCCGATACCTGCGTCGGCACCGATTCGCACACCACCATGATCAACGGCCTTGGCGTGCTCGGCTGGGGCGTCGGCGGCATCGAGGCCGAGGCCGCCATGCTCGGCCAGCCCGTCTCCATGCTGTTGCCCGAAGTCATCGGCTTCCGCCTTACCGGCAGACTGAGGGAAGGCGTCACCGCCACCGACCTCGTGCTCACCGTCACTCAGATGCTGCGCAAGAAGGGCGTCGTCGGCAAATTCGTCGAGTTCTTCGGTCCGGGTCTGTCCAACATGACGCTGGCCGACCGCGCTACTATCGGCAACATGGCGCCCGAATATGGCGCCACCTGCGGCTTCTTCCCGGTTGATGGCGAAACCATCCGCTACCTCACCATGTCCGGCCGCGAGGAAAACCGCATTGCGCTGGTCGAGGCATACGCCAAGGCGCAAGGCATGTGGCGCGATACCGGCTCGGCCGACCCGGTCTTCACCGACCTGCTCGAGCTTGATCTCGGCAGTGTCGTGCCGTCGATGGCCGGCCCCAAGCGTCCGGAAGGCCGCGTAGCACTGGAAGACATTCCGACCGGCTTCGCCAAGGCGATGGAAACCGAATACAGGAAGGCCGCCGAAATCGACAAGCGCTATGCCGTCGAGGGCACGGACTACGACCTTGGCCATGGCGACGTCGTCATTGCCGCCATCACCTCCTGCACCAACACCTCGAACCCGAGCGTGCTGATCGGCGCCGGGCTTTTGGCGCGCAACGCCAACCGGCTCGGGCTTAAGCAGAAGCCGTGGGTCAAGACATCGCTGGCGCCGGGCAGCCAGGTCGTCGCCGAATATCTGGAGAAATCCGGCCTGCAGAAGGAACTCGACCAGATCGGCTTCAACCTGGTCGGCTTCGGCTGCACCACCTGCATCGGCAATTCCGGCCCGTTGCCGGCGCCGATCTCCAAGACCATCAACGATAAAGGTTTGATTGCTGCCGCGGTGCTTTCCGGCAACCGCAATTTCGAGGGCCGCGTCTCGCCCGACGTGCAGGCGAACTACCTCGCTTCGCCGCCGCTGGTCGTCGCCCACGCGCTGGCCGGGACCGTGACCAAGGATCTGACCACGGAGCCGCTCGGCGAGGACCGTGACGGCAACCCGGTCTACCTCCGGGACATCTGGCCGAGCTCGGTCGAGATCCAGGAATTCATCGAGAAGAATGTGACGCGCGAACTGTTCGCCCGCAAATATGCCGACGTCTTCAAGGGCGACGAATACTGGCAGAACGTCAAGGCGCCGGAAGGCCAAACCTACGCATGGGACGACCATTCGACCTATGTGCAGAACCCGCCTTATTTTGCCGGGATGACATCAGGCTTCGGGTCAATCGGCGACATCAAGGGCGCCCGGGTGCTCGGCCTGTTCGGCGACAAGATCACCACCGACCATATCTCGCCGGCCGGCTCGATCAAGGCGGCCTCGCCGGCCGGCAAATACTTAACCGACCATGGCGTCGGCGTTGCCGACTTCAACCAGTACGGCACACGGCGCGGCAATCACGAGGTGATGATGCGCGGCACCTTCGCCAACATCCGCATCCGCAACCACATGCTGGGCGAGAACGGCCGCGAGGGCGGCTACACCATCCACTATCCGTCGAAGGAAGAGAAATCGATCTACGACGCCGCCATGGAGTACAAGAAGGAAGGCGTGCCGCTGGTCATCTTCGCCGGTGTCGAATACGGCAACGGCTCGTCGCGCGACTGGGCTGCCAAGGGCACCAACCTCCTGGGCGTTCGCGCCGTCATCGCTCAGTCGTTTGAGCGCATCCACCGCTCGAACCTGGTTGGCATGGGCGTCATCCCCTTCGTCTTCGAGGAGGGCACCTCATGGGCGTCGCTCAACCTCAAGGGCGACGAACTGGTCGAGATCGACGGACTGAGTGCCATCAAGCCGCGCCAGAAGATGGTCGCGAAGATCACCTATGGCGACGGCAGGGTGAAGAACATTCCGATCATCTGCCGCATCGATACACTGGACGAGCTCGACTACTTCAAGAACGGCGGCATCCTGCAATATGTGCTGCGCGATCTGGCTGCTTAAGCAGCAAGGGAATAGGGCTTGGGCAGTAGGGAATAGGACTACTGCCTACTGCCTACTGTCTTCCCAAACCGCGCCGCCGCCGCCAGCAGCACACCGAGCATCAGCCCGTTGAGGATGTGCCACAGGAAATGCGTCCCGAGCGGGAAGCTGCCGCAGACCAGCGGATCGATCATCCTGAAGATGACCGACACGACGAAGATCGCCGAGCCTGCCAGATTGTACCAGCCGGCGCGGTTGCCGCTCGCCGCCACTAAGACGCCGAAGAAGGCGAGCGCCAGGAAGGGCGGCAGATAGCCGGTCGTGCCGTTCGATGCCTGGCGCAGCCAGTCCGGCACGGCCCAGGTCAATAACCCGGTGACGGCATAGAAGGCGACGAAGATGGCGATCGCCTTGCCCCATTTCATGCCGAGGAAACGGCGCAGGTTGAACAGCGTGTAGGCCAGCGTGAACCCGGCGATCGGCAGCACGTCGGCCCAGACCGTGCCATGGTTGGCAAAGGTGTGGAACAGCGCCGAGCCGACGCCGATCGCCACCACCCACCAGGCCAGCACTTCGGCGAAGATGCCGGTGCCACGCCGGCGCACCTCTCGGACACCCCACAGCCCGGCGACGAGAAAAGCCAGATTGGTCAGTGCGTTGACCGGCTCGGCCCAGAGCTCCGGCCCGACCCGCTCGCAGTACAGGTCGACCGGCGTCAGGAGAGTTTGCCACATGCTGATTGTTGCCCGAATCTGTATCTACCCAGAAGTGTAGCCCGTCGTATTGCGCCCTTGCAGTTGGTTACAACGGTAAAGTTTCACCGCAACGTGACTTCCCGTTGACTGCCGCTTCTGCCACATATTTCGCCAATCAGAATAAAGCAGGCCATCACCGGCGGGAGTCGAAACGGCTATGACACCTCGAAGACCATTGCGGCTTGCGGCGTTTGCGCTGGCCCTCTCGGTGTTTGCCGGCGCTGGACTAGCCGGTAATGCGCTTGCCGGCGAGGCCGGCAAGCCCCAGGCTGACAAAGCCTCGACTGACCAACCCTTGGGCGTGGTCGAGCTCTTCACCAGCCAAGGCTGCAATTCCTGCCTGCCGGCCGATGAATTCTTCGCCGAGCTTGCCACCAAGGAGAACATCGTCGCACTCGCCTATCATGTCGACTACTGGGATTATCTCGGTTGGAAGGACACGCTGAGCCGCAAGGAGAACACCGAGCGGCAATATGAGTATATGCGTGCCTTCGGCAGCCGCTCGGTCTACACGCCGCAGGCCGTCATCAATGGCCGCAGCCATGTCAGCGGCGCCAGCCGCAAGGAAGTCGACGGCGCGCTCGCCCGCATGGAGAGATCAGGCGAAGGCATGCGGGTCAGCATCAAGGTCAGCCGGACCAGCGACCGCGTCACGATCGACGCCGGCGATGCCGGGACCGGCCCCAGCGATGCCCATGTCGTCATCGTCTATTTCGACCCGCCGCAGTCGATCAAGATCGGCAAGGGCGAAAACACCGGCCGCAGCATGACCTACTGGAACGCCGTCTCCGGCATCCAGACCGCCGGGATGTGGCACGGCAAGGCGCAGCGCTACGAATTGCCGATGAGTGTGATCTCCAAGAAAGGCGGCTGCGCCGTGCTGCTGCAATCGGTGGGCAAGGACGGCTTGCCGGGCCCCATTCTGGGCGCCGCCTTAATCCACAAGCCTTTACCGGCTGCGCATTCTCGCCCATAGCATTTTGCAGCCAAACGTCTTCGTTTGGCGTCCGACAAAATGCGTTAAATAGTAGAGAGAGCGCGGTTTTGGTTCCCCCAAAACGCAATGCGCTATCCACTTCCATCCAGGCATAAAAAACCGGCGTCAGCTTGCTTCTGACGCCGGTCATTTAGGTTTTGGGATCGTCGCACCCGATTTTTCTCAGGGAAAAACCGAGGTTGGTTCGATCCGACGCAGACCCGTGGGCGGGGGGCTTGGGGTTTACGAGCCAGTGCCGGACCGAACCGTCTCAGGCAACACCCGTAAATTCGTCGGACATTGGGGCATGAGCGCGGATAAAAGATGGCAGGATTGTGGCGAAGCATCACCAATTCCAACGGGCGTTTTACAAACGTGACTGGACACTGCGGAAACGGTGCGCCGCCGCCATTGTCCGGCTGGGCTTGCAATTCCACGGCGAAAGCGCCAACTTTGGTTGGCGTAAGATTCATTCGAAGGGATCGAGGCATGACTGATCACGGCAGTGGGACGGAGGATGGGGACGCATCCGCAATACTGATCCCGCTGCATGAGGCAAGACGCGAACGCCTCGACCAGCCCGTGCGGTTCGATCGGCGCGAACTGGACCAGATCCTGAGGCTTTACGGGCGCATGGTCGCTGCCAATGAATGGCGCGACTACGCCATCGACCATCTCACCGACCGCGCCGTCTTTTCCGTGTTCCGTCGCACCAGCGAGGTGCCGCTGTTCCAGATCGTCAAGGATCCGAAGCTGGCGCGCCGGCAAGGCGCATTCGCCGTCATTGCCGCCGGCGGACGCATCCTCAAGCGCGGCCAGGAACTTGGCCGCGTGCTTGGCGTCTTCGACCGCACGCTGAAGGTGGTCGAGGCCTAACTACTTATTGCTGCTGGCGGAATCTCCGTTCCGGCAACGAGTTGGGATCGGGCGGAACCAGAGCTCCGTCATTGATCGGCAGTTGCATGAACACAGTGTCGAGCCAGCGTCCGTGCTTGTAGCCGGAGCCTTCCAGGCGGCCCGAATGGCGAAAGCCGAGCTTTTCATGCAGCCGCACCGAGGCACTGTCCGGCCGACCGTCGCCGATCACCGCGATGATCTGGCGGAAGCCCGCTGCAGCGGCCGCCTCGATCAGCCCTTGCATCAGCTTGAATCCGATGCCATGGCCCTTGGCCTCCGGCGCGACATAGACGGAATCCTCGACGACAAAGCGGTACGCAGGGCGCGCCCGGAAGGCACCGGCATAGGCATAGCCGAGCACAATGCCGTCTTTTTCCGCCACCAGATATGGAAAGCCGCCCGCTATCAAACTGTCGAAGCGTTGGCCCATCTCGGCGCGATCAGGCGGCTCCAGTTCGTAGCTCGCCGTGCCATGGGTCACCGCATCGGCATAGATATCCGTGATCCGATCGAGATCGGCCGAAGTCGCGGCCCGTATCGTGATGCTGCTCATAATTTATGCAAGTCGTTGATCTGCCTTCCATCAGAGCAAAGGCCGGCACAAAAGGAAAGGGCGGCGTTGAGCCGCCCTTTCCAAAATCGCTGGTCCAGCAGATCGCCTGTTAGCGACGGTCGCCCATGAACTGCAGCAGGAACATGAACAGGTTGATGAAGTCGAGATAGAGCCTCAGAGCGCCCATGATCGCCTTACGGCCGGCGACATCAGTCTCGTCGCCCTCGAAATACATCTCCTTAATGTTCTGCGTGTCGTAGGCGGTGAGGCCTGCGAAGATCAGCACGCCGATCGCCGACACGGCGAAGGAAAGCGCCGACGACTGCAGGAAGATGTTGATCACCATCGCGATGATCAGACCGACCAGGCCCATGACAAGGAACGAACCGAACGCAGAAAGGTCGCGCTTGGTCGTGTAGCCGTAGAGCGACAGCCCGCCGAAGGCGGCCGCAGTGGCGAAGAAGGTCTGCGAAATACTGGCGGTGGTGTAGACCAAGAAGATCGACGACAGCGACAGGCCGACCAGGCCGGCATAGACCCAGAACGTCGTCTGCGCGGCAGAAACGCTCATCGACTGGACGCGGAACGACAGGAACAGCACGGCGGCGAGCGGGGCAAAGATCACCAGCCATTTCAGCGGCGAGCCGAAGATCGCGTAGCCGAAGGAGGTCAGCATGTCGCCGTTCGGCAGCGTGGCGACCGCCGAAGCCGGATCGGTGGTGGTGGCCAGCATGATCGTTCCGACCGCGGCGAGGCCGGTGATGAGGAGGCCAAGCCCCATCAGATTGTAGACTTTGATCATATAGGCGCGCAGGCCCTGGTCGATAGCAGCATCGACGCCGGCGCCGGGCACGGCACGCGTCTGATAATTGCGAACGGGTTCAGCCATTGAAATCCTCATATTGCTTCTGCCCCGTCCGGTGTCCGGTCCATTTTGACCGCGGCGCCGCTGGCGGGGCTCCAGCATGCCTGTGGCGAAATATGATGGTTATTGGCGTCAAGAACAAGACCGTAACCGAATGTAATGCTTCGTGAAGACGCGAAAATCTGCATTTATCGGCCTTCCGAAGCCAACATTAACAAGATTTAACCGAATCCTGGTCGCGTTGAGCCTGTATATGCTTGCAGATCAGAGATTGCGCAGCACCGGCGCCGCCTTGTGGCCCAGCACCCGCCAGGTGCCGGCGAGGCCGATCCCGACCGTGACCACCAGCGCAAAGACGATGGTCGCCACCGCCACATCAGGCATGAAATGCGACGGCAGCGTCATGACGCGCGCGACAACGAACCACGCCGCAATCCCGCCTGCCGCCAGCGCGAAAATCGCGGTGGCGAGGCCGATCAGCATATATTCCAGCGAAAAGGCCGCGATCAGCGTCTTCCTGGTGGCGCCCAGCGTCTTCAGCACCACCGCATCGTGGATGCGGGCGCGGTTGCCGGCGGCCAGCGCCCCGGCCAGAACCAGCACCGAGGCGATCAGCGCCACGCCGGCCGCGGCCCTGATCGCGGTGCCGAGTTGCGCCACCAGCCGGTTGACGATGTCGAGCGCGTCCTTGACCCTGACTGTCGTCACTGCGGGAAAAGCACGGGTGACCGCGTTGAGAAGACGGGCATCGTCGGCCGGCGACGCGCCCTTTTCGGTCAGCGTCGCCAGCCAGCTATGCGGCGCGCCGGCAAATGTGCTGGGCGAGAACACCATGACGAAGTTGATGCCCATCGTCTCCCACTCGACCTGGCGGAAATTGGCGATCTTCGCCGTCACGTTGCGGCCAAGCACGTTGACGGTGATGGTGTCGCCGAGTTTCAGCCCGATCTCTTTGCCTTCCTCGGCCGAAAACGATACCAGCGGCTCGCCGGCATAATTGTCCGGCCACCATGTGCCTTCGGTCAGCGTCGCATTCGCGGGAATGCTGGCCTCGTAGGTCAGCCCGCGATCGCCGCGCAGCACCCAGGCTCCTTCCGCCGGAACTTTGACCTTGTCGACGTCGACGCCGTTCAGCGCCATCACCCGGCCGCGCAACATCGGCACCTTGACCAGCGTGCCTTGCGGTGCCTCCTTGCCGACCAGCGCCGAGAACGCATCGACATCGCTGCTCTGGATGTCGACGAAGAAGAAGTTCGGCGCCCGTTCCGGCAGGCTGCCGGAAATCTGCCGCCTGAGATTGCCGTCGATCAGCGCCAGCGTCACCAGAAGCGTCAGCCCCAGTCCCAGCGACAGCACCACCGATGGCGTCAAGGCACCCGGCCGATGGATGTTGCCGATGGCGAGCCTGAGCACCGTCGAGCCAACGCGGGGGCTCTTTTTGGCGGCCCACTGCACCAGCGCGCCGACGATGCGCAGCACCAGGAAAGCAAAAATGGTGGCGCCGACGAAGATCGAGGCGATATAGCGGTCGCCGGAAAACAGAATGGCCAGCGCCGCCAGGAGCATCGCGATGCCGAGCGACGCCGCCGTGTAGAGCGGGCGCGGAAAACCGCGGCCCTCAAAACCCATTTCGCGAAACAGCGCCGTCGCCGGCACGTCGCGCGCACGGCCGAGCGGCAGCAAGGCAAAAGTCAGCGTCACCAGCAGCCCGAACAGCGCCGCCATGCCGAGCGCGCCGGGATAGAACCCACCTTCCGCCGGCACCGGAATGATCGACTGGAGCGCCGCACTCGCCGCGAACGGCATCAGCGCGCCAAGCACGACGCCGAGCGTGATGCCAAGGGCGGCGATCATCAGGATCTGCACGAGGTAGACGGCAAAGACGAAACCGCCCGATGCCCCCAGGCTCTTGAAGGTGGCTATGACCCCGCGCTTGCCGTCGAGATAGGCGCGCACCGCATTGGCCACGCCAACGCCGCCGACCACCAGCGCCGTCAGCCCGACCAGCGTCAGGAACTGCGAGAACCGTTCGATGTTGGAAGACAACGCCGGTGCCGCGTTGCTGCGCGTGCGGATCGACCAGCCGGCCTCGGGAAAATCCTCCCCGGCCTGATCCTGGATCGCCTTGATACGCGCTTCGCTGGCGCCGCTGGGCAGGCGGATCTTATAGGCATTTTCGACCAGGCTGCCGGGCTGGATCAGCCCGGAAGCGGCAAGCCCTTGCGTCGAGACCATCAGCCGCGGCGCAAAGCCGAACCCGTCGGACACCGCGTCCGGCTCGTTGACGAGCCTGGCGCGCAGTTCGAAGGTGGCGCTGCCCAGCTTCAGCCGGTCGCCGATTTCAAGGTTCAGCCGATCGAACAAAAGATCGGGTGCGGCGGCGCCGAAAACACCGGATTGTTCGCCGAACAATTCCTGCTTCGACAGCGCCGGCTCGGTTTCCAGCGCGCCATACAGCGGATAGGCGCCGTCGACGGCCTTGGCCTCGACCAGCGCCTGGTCGGAACCGTCCTCGAGCCGCGCCATCGAGCGCATGTTGGCGCTGTGCGAGACCGTGCCCAGCCCGTTAAGAAAGACATGCTCGGCTTGCGTCGCGGCGCGCTGATTGAGCTGAAAACGAAGATCGCCGCCGAGCAGCGACTGGCCTTCGTTGGCGACACCGGCGGTAATCGCCCGGGCCACCGAGTTGACGCCGCCGATCGCCGCGACACCGAGCGCAATGCAGGCAAGGAAGATCAGGAAGCCGGACAGCCCGCCGCGCATCTCGCGCAGCGAGAAGCGGAAGGCGAGCTTCAGCGTGCGCGACAGCGGCATCAGGCCGGCACCTTACCGGGCTTTAGAGCTGGTTCTGGCGCGTCCTCGATCCGGCCCGACCGCATCGATACCTGCCGGGAGCAGCGTGCGGCGAGCGCCGGATCATGAGTGACCAGCACCAGCGTCATGCCGCGCTCGGCCGCCTTGGCGAACAGAAGATCGGCGACCTGCCGCCCCGTTGTCTGGTCAAGATTGCCGGTCGGCTCGTCGGCGATCAGAATGCGCGGCGAAGGCGCCAGCGCCCGGGCAATCGCCACACGCTGCTGTTCGCCGCCGGACAATTCGCCGGGATAATGAGTGACGCGGTCGCTCAAGCCCACCGCCTCCAGCTCCCGCGCCGCCACCCCGAACGGATCGCTATGGCCGGCCAGTTCCAGCGGAACTGCGACATTTTCGAGCGCCGTCATATTGGGGATGAGGTGGAAGGACTGGAATACGATGCCAATATTTCGCCCCCGAAACGATGCGATCTGATCTTCACTCTTGCCGTTCAGCAATTCTCCCGCAATTCGTACCGTACCCGAATCGACCTTTTCCAAGCCGGCAAGGACCATCAGCAGCGTCGACTTTCCCGAGCCAGAAGGGCCGACGATGCCGGTCGCCTCTCCGGCAGCCACATCGAGGCTGACACCTTTCAGCACATGGACGGAAGACGCTCCTTCGCCGAGCGTCAGCGATACGTTTTTCAGCGCGATGACGGCTTCTGTCAAAATAAAATCGTCCTATATGGGATAGGGCAGGCTGGAATTCTGCCTGCCGCCAATAAATGTCCTTCGTCATATGGGGCCTGCCGCATGGCTTTCAAACACACACTTGCCGCAGCCTTGATCCTTTTCCTTGGAATTTCCGGCGCCATTTCGTCGGCGCGCGCCGAGCCCCTGAAGATCGTCGGTTTCGGGGACAGCCTGATGGCGGGCTTTGGCCTCGGGCCGGACGAAGGCTTCACCCAGAAACTTGAGGCAGCACTTCGCGCCAAGGGCCACGATGTGACCGTCACCAATGCCGGTGTCTCCGGCGATACGTCGAGTGGCGGCCTGTCGCGGCTCGACTGGTCGGTGCCGGACGGCACGCAGCTGGTCATCCTCGAACTCGGTGCCAACGACATGCTGCGCGGCGTTTCTCCCGCCATCACGCAAAAGAATCTGGACGCCATGCTGGCGAAGCTGAAGCAGCGCAAGATCGCCGTGCTGCTGGCCGGCATGCGCGCCGCACCCAATCTAGGCGCCGACTACCAGAACGGCTTTGACGCGATCTTTCCGGAACTGGCGGCAAAATACGGCGTCCCGCTCTATCCGTTCTTCCTCGACGGCGTCGCCGGCGACGCCACTTTTCAGCTCGAGGACGGCCTGCACCCGAATGCCAAGGGCATCGACCGCATGGTCGAGCGCATACTGCCGGATGTCGAAAAAGCCATTGCCGTAGTTAAGGGCAACTCTTGAAGGACTGAATTTCGATGAGGCTTCGCATTCCCCTGCGATTTAGGCCAGGTGCGATCAACAAACCGCTTGCCCCGCTTGATTTTCGATGATTCGCTAGGGACAAGAGTTCGATTCGAGGACAGGAGGCTTGCCATGCCGCGTCTTTTCACCGCCCTCGAAATACCGCGTGACGCCGCCCTTTCGCTGTCCCTGCTCCGGGGCGGCCTGCCCGGGGCCCGCTGGATCGACGTCGAGAACTACCATTTGACGCTGCGCTTCATCGGCGATGTCGAGGGCCATGTCGCCGACGAGATCGCCAACGCGCTCGACCGAGTCCACCGCCCATCCTTCCCGCTGACGCTGTCCGGCGTCGGCGCCTTCGGCCAGAAGAAACCGCATGCGGTATGGGCCGGCGTTTCCGCCTCGCCCGATCTTTCGGCACTGCAAGCCGAAATCGAGCGCATCTGCCAGCGCCTCGGCATCCCCGCCGATCCGCGCAAGTTCATGCCGCATGTGACCTTGGCGCGCTTACGCAATTCGAGCCCGCTCGACGTCGCCCAGTATCTTTCGGCACGCGGCAATTTTTCGACGCTGCCCTTCCGTGTCGGCCGCTTCGTCCTGATGTCGTCGCGCGATTCGGTCGGCGGCGGACCCTATATCGTCGAGGAGGCCTGGCCGCTGTCGGGCGCCGACAGCCGTGCCTCAAGCCGGGTCGCCAGCGCCTCCGACGCTTCGCGGATCATGCGGTAGACCGAGGCAAACGCCTCCGGCCCCTCGTGATAGGGGTCCGGCACGTCGCTCACCCTTCCCTCCGCGAACTCCAGGAACAGATGGACCCGGTCGCGCATGGCGGCAGGCACCAGTGCTTTCAAATCCAGGAGATTCGATCGGTCCATGGCGAGAATCAGGTCGAAACGCGAGAAATCGTCCGGCGTCAGCTTGCGCGCCCGCTGTCTGGAAATATCGATGCCGTGCCGCTCTGCGATCGACATCGAGCGCGGGTCGGGTGCCGAGCCGGCTTCCCAGTCGCTGGTTCCGGCCGAATCAAGCAGGATATCCCGATCGAGACCGCGCTCCGCCAGGACGGCGCGCAACACGCCCTCCGCCAACGGTGAGCGGCAGATATTGCCGAGACAGACGAAGAGAATGGATTTTATCGGCTTTGCGCTCATCGATCCGGCACTATGCTGAAGACTGCGAATCCAGATAGCACGGGAAACGACCATGACGAGAGAGAAACTGGGCAAGGAGGCGGTCGCCGAGGCGCTGGCCGGGCTCGACGGCTGGTCGCTGGCCAAGGACGGCGGTTCGATCGCGCGCAGCTTCACCTTCAGGAATTTTTCCGAAGCTTTCGCCTTCATGACCCGCGTCGCCCTGGCGGCGGAGAAGATGGACCATCACCCCGACTGGTCGAACGTCTACAAGACCGTGAACGTGACGCTGAACACCCATGATGCCGGCGGCCTGACCGCGCTCGATTTCGAACTGGCCAAGAAGATGGACGGCTATTTCGACGGCTGAGCCAATGCACCAAAGCCTGCCCCGTGGCTCGACCCGAGTTGCGCAGCTCACGACATGCATGAAAGACAGCATCTTGCAGCCCGGTTCTGGTTTCACCACATTTCCATTCGCGGTCGCGCGTGGAGCCACCCGATGGCCGGCAAGGAGAGAGTGATGGCGCAAAAATCCGGTTTTGATTTCTTCGGCTTTGGCGGCAAGGCGGGCGATGCCAGCGAAGTGCGCGAGAAATTCTGGCGCACGGCCAAGAGGGCTGCCCGGCAGATCCCGTTCATGGAAGAGCTGGTCGCCGCCTACTACTGCGCCATGGACAAGAACACGCCGCTCCGCGCCAAGGGCATCCTGGTGGCGGCGCTCGGGTATTTCGTGATGCCGGCTGACGTCATCCCCGACTTCGTCTTCGGATTGGGCTTTACCGACGACGTCGCGGTGCTGACCGCCGCGATCACCACCGTCAAAGCCCATATCACACCCGCGCATCGGCTCGCCGCCAAGCAGGCGATTGCCGACAACAGCTGAGCCGGCGATAAGGCAGAAAAGTCAAACTCTTGCCGCTTTCGTGGCATCCAAGTCGCGAAAGGGACGTTGCAACTGCCGCTTTTGGAGCGACGGGCGCAAGGATGGCGGCGGTTTCCTGGGTGGATCTCCTTTTCCTGAAGGGAAGTTCACCGTTTGGTAACCCAGATTAAATCAAAATGAAGCGACGGGCAGGACGCCGAGCCGGCCTGCTTCCGCACCATATATGGGAAAAGCGATGCGCGGATTGATTGCTACAATTTCGAGCTTGGTCGTGGTGGCCATGACAGCGCCGGCTCTGGCGCAGTCGGCGACCAAGATCGGCCAGCACAATGCCTGGGGCACTTACAGCTATCAGGCGTCGGGCGGCAAGGTTTGCTACGTGTTGACCGTGCCGACCGACAAGCAGCCGCCGACGCTTGACCATGGCGACATGTTCTTCTTCGTCAGCCAGCGGCCGGGACAACAGGTGTCCTATGAACCGCAATTCATCGCCGGCTACAATTTCCAGGAAAACTCCAAGGCCACCGTCACCATCGACGGCAAGAGCTTTTCGATGTTCACCCGCGGCAAGTCGGCCTGGGTCGAGAACGCCGCCGAGGAGCCGGTGCTCATCGCCGCGATGAAGTCCGGCAGCGACATGAGGGTGCAGGCGAAATCCGGCCGCGGCAACACCACCACCTATGTCTTTTCGCTGAAAGGCATTTCGGCGGCGCTGTCGTCCATCGCCAAGTGCAAATAGCCATAGGCGAAGCGGAGGTTGAGTAAGGGCCGGGCCGCAAGCCCGGCTTTTGCCTTTGAAGCGCCGTCGGCGGCCACATCGCGGCGGGCCTTGCGCCGCCGCCACCCATGACTCGGCCATCAACCTGTGCTATGCGCCGCGCTTCATTTCCAGCACGATGCTGTAATCGGCCGTAAATCGCTTATATTGGCGCAACCATGACCTTTTCGCTCGATCTTACCACTGAGGGCCCCCGTGACGCGTTGCGCGCCCGCGCCACGCCGGCCGAAAAACCGTCGCTGATCGGCCTGACCCGGGCCGAGCTTGGCGCAGCACTCGTTGCATCAGGCATCGTGCCGGAGCGCCAGGCCAAAATGCGCGCCCAACAGCTCTGGCACTGGATGTATGTGCGCGGCGTCTCCGACTTTGCCGGCATGTTCAACATCTCCAAGGATTTGCGCGCCGAGCTCGACAAGCATTTCACCGTCGCCAGGCCCGAGATCGTCGAGGAGCAGATTTCCTCCGACGGCACGCGCAAATGGCTGTTTCGCTTTCCGCCGCGCGGCGCCGGCCGGCCCGTCGAAATCGAGACCGTCTACATTCCCGAAGAAGGCCGCGGCACGCTCTGCATCTCCTCGCAGGTCGGCTGCACGCTGACCTGCTCCTTCTGCCACACCGGCACGCAGAAGCTGGTGCGCAACCTGACATCAGAGGAAATTCTCGCCCAGCTTTTGACCGCCCGCGACCGGCTCGGCGATTTCCCCGACCGCGACACGCCGGACGGCGCCATCGTGCCGGCCGAGGGTCGGAAAGTGTCCAACGTCGTCATGATGGGCATGGGCGAGCCGCTCTACAATTTCGAGGCGGTGAAGAAGGCGCTGCTGATCGCGTCCGACGGCGACGGGCTTTCCCTGTCGAAAAGACGCATTACGCTGTCGACCTCCGGCGTCGTGCCGGAAATCTTCCGCACCGGCGAGGAGATCGGCGTCATGCTGGCGATCTCGCTGCACGCCACCAACGACGATCTGCGCGACCTTTTGGTGCCGATCAACAAAAAATATCCGTTGAAAGAGCTGATCGCCGCCTGCCGCGCCTATCCCGGCCTGTCGAACGCCCGCCGCATCACTTTCGAATATGTGATGCTGAAGGACGTCAACGATTCGATCGAGGACGCCAAGGGGCTGATCAGGCTGCTCAAGGGCATTCCGGCCAAGATCAATCTGATCCCGTTCAACCCGTGGCCAGGCACCAACTACCAGTGCTCGGACTGGGAGACGATCGAGAAATTCGCCGACTACATCAACAATGCCGGCTATGCTTCGCCGATCCGCACGCCGCGCGGCCGCGACATCCTCGCCGCTTGCGGCCAGCTCAAGTCGGAGTCCGAGCGCATGCGCAAGGTCGACCGGCTGGCGCTGGAAGCGATGATGATCGCGGGGCACGGCGAGGCATGAACCGCCTTGTCGCCTATCTCATTCGCTTCGCCGTCATCCTGATCGGCTATGTCGTCGCCGCGCTGGCGGCCAGCGCCTTCCTCAACATCATGTTTCTGGCGTCGCTGGGGCTGATGACGGACGAGACGCAACCGGCGGCGCAGGCCTCGCTATGGGTTTCCGTCCCCTTCGTCGCGCTGTTCGTCGCCTATTTCGCCTTCATGCCGGCGGCCATCGCCATCCTCGTCTCCGAAATCTTCGGCCGGCGCGACTGGCTGTTCTATGCGCTGGCGGGTGCTGCGGTCGCCGCGGTTTTCCTCGGCTTCGTCCACCAGACGGCCGACGCCAATTTCGAGGTCACCAGCACCAGCGTCATGCTGGCGGTGATTGGCTGCGGCATTGTCGGCGGCATTTTCTACTGGCTGAGCGCCGGGCGCTCGGCCGGAAGCTGGCGCGAAATCGGAAATCCTATTTCGCCTGGGCCGTCAGGATCTTGAGCGCGAAGGCCGAAAACACCCCGGCGAACAGATAGTCGACGGCGCGCGTCACCCGCGGGCTGGCCTTCATCGCCGTCGAAAACTTCTCCGCTGCAAAAACCATTGGCGCCGTCACCGGGATCGACAGCACGATAAACATCGCGCCGAGGAAGAACAGCTTTCCGGGCGCGTTCGGATCATGGGCGGAGACGAATTGCGGCAGGAAAGTCATGAAGAACAGGATGATCTTCGGGTTGAGCAGATTGACGCCGAGCCCTGCCGCCCAGGTGCGGAACAGAGAAATCTCAGGCCCGCTCTTCTTCTCCGGCGAAAAGGCCGACCCCCTGGTGATTGCCTGCCAGGCCAGGAAGACGAGATAGCCGGCGCCGAAAATCTTGAGCGCAAGAAAGGCCCCCGGCGAGGCGACGATCAGCGCCGAGACGCCGACCACCACCAGCGTCGTGTGGATCAGCGTACCACACAGCGCGCCGGCCATCGAGGCAAAGCCGGCGGCGCGGCCCTGGCTCAGCGTGCGCGACACGAACAGCGTCATATCAGGCCCCGGAGTGATCGCCAGGATCACGGTGGCGATGGCGAACTGGATCAGCGTCGTGGTGTCGGGAATGAAGGACATGGGCGGGCCTTTGGAGGCGTAAGACGGCGAAGCCTATAGCGCAGGCAGCGTGCCTGCGCCAGCGATTGGACCGCGCAATAGCTGATCCAGCGTGCCTGTCGCACCCTTCGTCCCTTGCACTAGCCGGAATTGGCGTGATACCTCGCCCGCCGAGAACCCTTTTCGCGGAACCGCCAACAATGTCCCCCAGCATGTCAAAAGCAAAAGCCGTCAAGAAGGTCGTGCTCGCCTATTCCGGCGGCCTCGACACTTCCATCATCCTGAAATGGCTGCAGACCGAGCTCGGCGCCGAGGTCGTCACCTTCACCGCCGATCTCGGCCAGGGCGGCGAGCTGGAGCCGGCGCGGCGCAAGGCCGAGATGATGGGCATCAAGGACATCCGTATCATGGATGTCCGCGAGGAGTTCGTTTCCGACTTCGTGTTCCCGATGTTCCGCGCCAATGCCGTCTATGAAGGCACCTATTTGCTCGGCACCTCGATCGCGCGGCCGCTGATCTCCAAGCACCTCGTCGAGATCGCCAAAGAAACCGGCGCCGATGCGATCGCCCACGGCGCCACCGGCAAGGGCAACGACCAGGTCCGCTTCGAGCTTTCGGCCTATGCGCTCAACCCCGACATCAAGGTCATCGCGCCATGGCGCGATTGGTCGTTCAAGTCGCGCACCGACCTGATCAACTTCGCCGAGCAGCACCAGATCCCGGTGCCGAAGGACAAGAGGGGCGACGCGCCGTTTTCGGTCGACGCCAATCTTCTGCATTCGTCTTCCGAGGGCAAAGTGCTGGAAGATCCGTGGAGCGAGCCGCCGGAATTCGTCCATCAGCGCACCATCTCGCCGATGGACGCGCCGGACAAGGTCACCGAGATCGAAATCGAATTCCTGAAGGGCGATCCGATCGCGCTCGATGGCACGAAGCTGTCACCGGCGACGATGCTGGCGGCGCTCAACGATCTCGGCCGCGACAACGGCATCGGCCGGCTCGACCTTGTCGAGAACCGTTTCGTCGGCATGAAATCGCGCGGCGTCTACGAGACCCCTGGCGGCACCATCCTGATATCAGCCCACCGGGCGATCGAATCGATCACCCTGGACCGTGGCGCCGCCCACCTCAAGGACGAGTTCATGCCGCGCTATGCCGAGCTGATCTACAACGGCTTCTGGTTCGCGCCCGAGCGCCTGATGCTGCAGGCGATGATCGACAAGAGCCAGGAGGATGTCGAAGGCACGGTGCGGCTGAAGCTCTACAAGGGCAACGTCATCGTCACCGGCCGCAAGTCGAAGAAGACGCTCTATTCCGACGCGCTGGTCACCTTCGAGGACGACCGCGGCGCCTACGACCAGAAGGACGCCGAAGGCTTCATCCGCCTCAATGCGCTGAGGCTGCGGACGCTTGCCGCGCGTAATCGAAAAAGCTAGCCAGTTTCTCTGCGCAGAGGGATTCGGCTCTTTGGCTGAGCCTGGAAAGAACTGTGGACCGCTGCCGATCGGCTTCCGGCCGCAAGTCTCCAACGCTCGCGATTAGCGTTAGGCCCACCACGTGTTCGTCATCCCAGGGCGGAGCAAGGAGCGAAGCGACGCGGCGCAGACCCTGGGATCCATGCCGTTACCTCAGCCGAAGAATGCAGCGGCTCAGAATGGCGCTTGTATCCGCCACTGCGCCAGCTACCCTTCAATGATGACCGGCTATGCCTACATGACCGCGAGCCAGAAGCGTGGCACGATCTATATCGGCGTCACCAACGATCTCGGCCGCCGCATGCCGGAGCACAAATCCGGCCAAGGCTCGCGCTTCACCAGCCGCTACGGCGTGCAGCGTCTGGTCTGGTAGAAGAACATTTCGGCATTCGTGACGCCATCCAGCGCGAGAAGTCGCTGAAGCGCTGGCCGCGCCAGTGGAAGATCGAACTGATCGAGAAGACCAATCCAGAGTGGTTCGAGCTTTTTCGCGGAACGGGGTGGTAGCGTTCGGTTCTGGTCCGCAGGAGCACTGCCGCGAGGTAACGGCATGGATCCCAGGGTCTGCGCCGCGTCGCTTCGCTCCTTGCTCCGCCCTGGGATGACGAACGGAGGGGTGTTCGGCTAATCTCGAAAATTTGCGATTTGCCACTGAAATTGGCCGCCGAAAAACTATCGACGTTCGCTGCCGGTCGGCTTCCAACTGCGTCGGCCCGATGCCTATCAGGGTTTTTGCACTGTCGATCCGCCCCGTCTGGCCCATGGCCGGAAGGCTCTTCTTCAGCTCAACATTGCCTAACGATTATGCGAGGGAATCATGCGAAAACTGATCTCCACCGGCTCGCCCTTCGAAAAGATCGCCGGTTATTCGCGCGCCGTGGTCCAGGGCGACTGGTGTTTCGTTTCCGGAACGACCGGCTACGACTATGTGACCATGTCGATGCCGGAGACGGTCGAGGCGCAGACGCGCAATTGCCTGGCGACGATCGCCAAGGCGCTGCAGGACGGCGGCTTCGAGATGGCCGATGTGGTGCGGGCGCATTACTACGTCACCGACGCGGCTTTCGTCGACATCGTCTTTCCGATCCTCGGCGATGCCTTTGGCGACATCAGGCCGGCGGCAACGATGATCGTCTGCCAGCTCAACAAGCCGGAAATGAAGATCGAGATCGAAGTGACGGCGCTCAAGCGCAAGGCCTGAGCGCGGCGGCGGTGCAGAAGCTTGCGCGACGTCGGCAGGAAAGCGCCCCCCCGGCAGGACTGATGGGAGCACGAGGATCGCCAAGATGCTCTGAACCAAACGCTTGCGCATAGCCCGCTTGGCGTTTAGCAAGGCCGCGGCTCACGACAGCGCCGCGCGTCCTTTTGGACGCGCAAAGGACGCTGTAGAATTTTGGTTCTGCGCATGATCCTTTCCGAAATCGATTCCGATTTCGGGGTCATGCGCCACAGTTTAGGACGGTTCTGATGGCTTCGAAAAATCTTCTCCTGCTCGCCGGCGACGGCATCGGCCCCGAGGCCATGGCCGAGGTGAAGAAGCTGATCGCCGCCATGAACGTCAAGCTCGGCAGCGGTTTCGTCACCGATGAGGGGCTGGTCGGCGGCTGCGCCTATGACGCGCATGGCGCAGCGATTTCCGATGCCGACATGGCCAAGGCGATGGCCGCCGACGCGGTGCTGTTCGGCGCCGTCGGCGGGCCGAAATGGGATGCGGTGCCGTATGAAGTGCGCCCGGAAGCCGGGTTGCTGCGGCTGCGCAAGGAAATGGAGCTGTTCGCCAATCTCAGACCGGCCATCTGCTATCCGGCGCTGGCGGCGTCCTCCTCGCTCAAGCAGGAAGTGGTCGAAGGGCTCGACATTCTGATCGTGCGCGAGCTCACAGGCGGCGTCTATTTCGGCGAGCCCAAGCAGATCATCGATCTCGGCAACGGCCAGAAGCGCGGCATCGACACGCAGGTCTACGACACGTTCGAGATCGAGCGCATTTCGGGCGTTGCCTTCGAGCTGGCGCGGACACGCAAGAACCACGTTACTTCGATGGAAAAGCGCAATGTGATGAAATCAGGCGTTCTGTGGAACGAGGTCGTCACCCAGACCCACAAGGCCAGATATGCCGACGTCAAGCTCGACCACATGCTGGCCGATGCCGGCGGCATGCAGCTGGTGCGCTGGCCCAAGCAGTTCGACGTCATCGTCACCGACAATCTGTTCGGCGACATGCTGTCCGACATCGCCGCCATGCTGACCGGCTCGATCGGCATGCTGCCTTCGGCGTCGCTCGGCGCGCCGGATGCCAAGACGAAAAAGCGCAAGGCGCTGTACGAACCGGTACACGGTTCGGCGCCCGACATCGCGGGCAAGGGCATCGCCAACCCGATCGCCATGATCGCCTCCTTCGCCATGTGCATGCGCTATTCCTTCGGCATGGTGGCTGAAGCCGATCGCCTGGAAAGCGCCATCGCCGCCGTGCTCGACGACGGCCTGCGCACCAGGGATATTCATTCGCCAGGGATGACCGAGGTCGGCACCACTGAGATGGGCGATGCGATCATCGCCAAGTTCCTGGGCTGACAGACATATGGGCGAGGTACGACGCGCCATCGAAAGGGATGTTCTTGGCGGGCACAAACGCCAAGCGGACTTTCGCGGCGCCAGCACCTCGCATCGTTGCTGCAGCTAGTTTGCGAACGACCTTCAGCCGAGAGAGGCAAACTCTATCTGATCGGCAGCATTTCTGAGCAGAGCGAGATGCTTCTCTCGATCTGGCTTTGGCCGGATGAGGTGGTTGACTGCGAAATTGCCTATGACGGATCGAAGTTTGAAATTGTTGCAACACGCGCAATCGCGGCCCACAAGAAAGCGCTTCGTGGTCGTGCTCTGAAAGACTTCCAGCTCGTCGAGCGAGTCGCCTTGAGCGAGCAGCCTTGGCAGACTAACTCAGGTCAGGACTAACTGGTCTTCACCCCCGCCGGCACCGGGCCCCACTGGTTTTCACGAGCCTGCGTCGGGATCAGCGCGAAGACCAGGATGATCAGCCAGCCGATAGTCGGGATGAACACCACCAGAAAAAGCCAGCCGGTCAAGCCGATATCGTGCAGGCGACGCACGTTCAGTCCGATCCATGGCGGGATTGTCGCCAGCACAAACGCGCCGCAAAGACCGACCGCCACTGCCGGCAATTCGTCAAGATGACCCATGGCATCGTCGAGGAAGAGGCCGATGCCGACGACCACAATCAGCGCGATCGTCCAGAACAGGCAAAAGCCCCAATATTCCTTGCGGCGGGCACGGCCGGCGAAGTTGAAGTAATTTTCAGTCAGGCCCCGCCAGAAATAATCCCACAATCCGGTAGCCGAGGCGGGACGCCTTTCAGCGGACCGGCCGAAATGTTGCGGCGCCCCGGGCGCATTGCCGGTTTGAGTCGGGGCGGCGGTTGCGGCAGGCGGACTGGCAGCCTGGGCACGGATCGAAAAAACGTCGCGTGCCCGTCCGCCAGCCGGCTGGAACTCGATGGCCGTGCCCCTGCCTATCGTCGCCTCTCGGCGCAGATCCTCGCGCGCGAACGTGTAGCGGTTGCCGTCGGCTCCGGCGATGAAACCAAAACCCTGGTCCTCGTCATAGTGAAGCACTTCGCCGCGCATGCCCTGCCCCTCGTCCCGCTGGCCAGACTGTTCAAAGTTGCGGCAGACCGCAAGGGGTGCGTGCGAAGACGCCGTGCATCGGCTATGAGCAGGTGGCCCATGCTTTCATCATCCCCGGGCGGAGCGAACGCGAAGCGGAGCGCAGACCCTGGGAATGACGAAGTGAGGGACGTTCCGGTCAATCCTAGAGGTTTGCGATTTGACACGGAACGCAGCAATCGACGTTCACTCGGCCGGCCTCCGACCTGTTAAGATTACCGTGTCGAGGAACTAAGCCGGCCGCTTCTTCGATTTCTTGTTCTTGGCGGGTCCGGTCTTGTCGAATTTCGGCTTGCCTACCTTCCCCGCCCAGGGCTTTGCCTCGAACGCGGCAGCGCGCTGATCGGCTGATGGTGCGCGCTTCTCGAATTTGGGCGCATTCTGGTCGAACGTCCGCTTGCCGCGGTGCGGCTTCTTGTCGGGTCGCGGTTCCTGATAGCCGGCCCGCGACAGGTCGGGCGTGCCGTCCAGCCGCTTCACCGCGATGTTGTTCTGCAGCTTGCGGTCGGGGCCAATCGCCTGGAGAAACCGGTCAGCCCAATCCGCCGCGATCTGCACGAAGGTTTCCTTAGGCTGCATCTTGATGGCACCGATCTCGCGCTTGCTGATACCGCCGGTCCGGCACAGCATCGGGATCAGCCAGCGCGGCTCGGCATTCTGCCGGCGTCCCACCGACAGCGAGAACCAGACGCTGTCGCCGAAATCGTCGCGGCGGCTGGGCGCCTCGTCCCTGCGCGCAAACTTGTCGCCCGACGGCGTGAACGGCACGACGTCAAGAAGATCCTCGGGCGCCGAGCGGCTGGAGCGGCACAAGCGCACGAACGCGGCGGCCACCTGTTCGGGGCCGTGCTGCTCGAGAAGCGCATTGATGAAGCCGCGCTCCTCTTCCTTCACCGGTTCGCTGAAGACCGGGTCGGCGAGGATGCGCTCGTCGTCGCGACGCAGCACGTCGTCGGCCGAAGGCGGGCTTGCCCATGTCGCCGCAAGGCCGGCACTTTGCAGCAGCCGTTCGGTGCGCCTGCGGGCACTGTTGGGCACGATCAGCGCGCTGACACCTTTGCGTCCCGCCCGTCCCGTCCGCCCGCTTCGGTGCAGCAGCGTCTCCGGATTGGTCGGCAGGTCGGCATGGATCACCAGTTCAAGGTTGGGCAGGTCGATGCCGCGTGCCGCCACGTCGGTGGCGATGCAGACCTTGGCGCGGCCGTCGCGCATCGACTGCAGCGCGTGGCTGCGCTCGTTCTGACTCAGCTCGCCCGAAAGCGCCACGACGGAAAAGTTGCGGTTGTTGAAGCGCGCGGTCAGGTGATTGACGGCGGCGCGCGTGTTGCAGAACACCAGTGCGTTCTTCGCCTCGTAATAGCGCAGCACGTTGATGATGGCGTTTTCCCGATCGGGCTGAGCTACGCTCAGCGCCCGGTATTCGATGTCGAGATGCTGCTTCTCCTCGCCGGAGGCCGAGATGCGCACCGCATCGCGCTGGTAGCCTTTGGCCAGTGTGGCAATGGCGCGCGGCACGGTAGCCGAAAACATCAGCGTGCGGCGCTCGGCAGGGGCGGCGTCGAGGATGAATTCGAGATCCTCACGAAAGCCGAGATCGAGCATCTCGTCGGCCTCGTCGAGCACCACTGCCTTCAGTTCAGACATGTCGAGCGAGTTGCGGGTGATGTGGTCGCGCAGCCGGCCGGGCGTGCCGACAACGATATGGGCGCCGCGCTCCAGCACGCGCCGCTCGGTTCGCATGTCCATGCCGCCAACGCAGGACGCTATCGCTGCGCCGGTCGGTTCATAGAGCCATTCGAGCTCGCGCGTCACCTGCAAAGCGAGCTCCCGCGTCGGCGCGATGGCCAGCGCCAGCGGTGCTGCGGCATGGGAAAAGCGCTCCGCGCCGTCGAGAAGAGTCGGCGCCAGAGCCAGGCCGAAGGCAACGGTCTTGCCAGAGCCGGTCTGCGCCGAAACCAGCGCATCGGCCTGCCCGAGCTCGAGAACCGCCTCCTGCACAGGCGTCAGCTCGACATAGCCGCGTTTCTCCAGCGCCTTTGCAAGCGCGGGGACAATAGCTTCGAAATTGGACATATGCTTCTTTCGGAATTCGGATTCTTTTATGCCCCGCAATGGGTCATCCGTCGGCGAGCGCCAGGAGCGCCACGAGCCGAACATCCAATCGTTCGTACTTCGCGCCGCCGCCATTGTACAGGGCAAGCCGCCTCGCCGGGTCGCGATTGACTCTTTGCGCAAACTGCGTAAAAGCCGGCACCGAACGGGATAGTTTCGATGCGCGGCCTTTTGATGGCGCTTCTTGCATTCGACCTCCCCGGCCGCAATGCGAACCATTGGGCCGGGCGTGTCGGCGCGTCTCCTCGTTCCAGCAAAACTACGGCTAAAACGACCACTAAAACGGTCTGATTCCCTTGGCCTAACCACCCTCTCCCGGGTCCGGCCCGGGGGTTGAAACCCGCATCGGTCGGCGGGTTTTCTCCAAAAACCGAGCGGAGAGGACAGGAGATTTCGATGAGTTTCAAGGTTGCAATCGTCGGCGCCACGGGCAATGTGGGCCGGGAAATGCTCAACATACTGGAAGAGCGCGGCTTTCCGGTGAGCGAGGTGGTGGCGCTGGCCTCGCGGCGCAGCCAGGGCACGGAAGTGTCGTTCGGCGACCGCACACTGAAGGTCAGGGCGCTCGACCAATACGATTTTTCCGACACCGACATCTGCATCATGTCGGCCGGCGGCAACGTCTCGAAGGAATGGTCGCCGAAGATCGGCAAGCAGGGCTGCGTCGTCATCGATAATTCGTCGGCCTTCCGCTACGATCAGGACGTGCCGCTGATCGTGCCGGAGGTGAACCCGGACGCGATTTCGCTGTTCACGCGCAAGAACATCATCGCCAATCCGAACTGCTCGACGGCGCAACTGGTCGTGGCGCTAAAGCCGCTGCACGACTTCGCCACCATCAAGCGCATCGTCGTCGCCACCTACCAGTCGGTATCCGGCGCCGGCAAGGAAGGCATGGACGAATTGTTCACGCAGACGCGGGCCGTGTTCGTCGCCGACCAGGTCGACGTCAAGAAATTCACCAAGCGCATTGCCTTCAACGTCATCCCGCATATCGACGTCTTCCTCGACGACGGCTTCACCAAGGAAGAGTGGAAGATGGTCGCCGAGACCAAGAAGATGCTCGACCCCAAGATCAAGCTGACGGCGACCTGCGTGCGCGTGCCGGTGTTCATTGGCCATTCGGAAGCAGTCAACATCGAATTCGAAAAGCCGATCACCGCCGACGACGCGCGGGAAATTCTCCGGGATGCCCCCGGCTGCCAGGTTCTCGACAAACGCGAGGACGGCGGCTACATCACGCCGCTGGACTCGGCCGGCGAAGATGCCACATTCATTTCGCGCATCCGCGAGGATTCGACCGTCGACAACGGCCTGTCGATGTGGATCGTCTCCGACAATCTGCGCAAGGGCGCGGCACTCAACGCCGTGCAGATCGCGGAGCTGCTGATCGAGCGCGGGCTGATCCAGCCGAAGAAGAAGGCGGCTTGATTCTCGCTCACGGGCTCGGCCTTCGGCCGGTTTAGTTTTGCTCACGGGCCGTATCGCCGCTGCCGCGGCGGGCCCTCTGCGGGGGCGCCGGAAAGCCGGCGGCCCGCAGTCGCGGGCTCGGCCCTTGGCCGATACAGCCTACAGCCGATTCTCCTCCGCCAGCCTCTTTAGAATCGCCATTGCCTCTTCCGCCTGGTCGGCGGGCACGAACAAATGGTCGTGGTAGAAGGCCGAGACCGGATTGACGCCGATGCCGGCGGCGGCCAGACGCGTGGTGATGGCGGCGAGGAAGCCGACCGCCTCCAGCGACGAATGGATGTTCAGCGTCACCATCCGGCAGCGGAACACGGTCTCCAGGCCAGCGGCCTTGGCTCTCTCTTCAAGCGCGATCGCCGTCGTCCCCTCGCGCTCGCGAAACAGCATCATCGGCTCGAGGCTGTCCGGCACGGGCGCATCGGGCGGCAGTGTGGCGAAGACATGGGTGCCGGGACGCAATTCCGGCGTCATCGTTGCCAGCAGTTTCTTCAGATCGGTCTCGCCGGCCATCGATTGCTCCCGAATGTCTTGCGGATTTTCGATAACGTGCTCGGCCCAGGCCCGCAAGGCGACGCCGCCATGTCGCTGACGGCTGGGCTTGTGCGTGTATTGCATCGCACAATGGAACCGATCAGGATCATTGCCGGTCCGTGAAAGGGGTTTCGATGATCGTTCGCCCGCGCCCGGGATTCTTGCATCTGTTCTTCATCATGCGCGGCTCGGTGGTGCCGCGCATCCTGCCGCAGATCTTCGGCTTCGGTGTCTATGGCGCGCTGGTGGTGCTGGCGGTCAGGGCGCTGAAGCTCGACTTCGGCGATGCCGGCCCCGCGCCGTTTGCCTTGCTCGGTGTGGCGCTGTCGATCTATCTCGGTTTCCGCAACAATGCCGCCTATGACCGCTGGTGGGAAGCGCGCAAGCTGTGGGGCCAGCTTGTCTTCGACATTCGCAATCTGGCGCGCGCCAGCACCGGGCTGATCGAAAACCCGGCGGAACTGCGCGGCCTGTTGATGGAGGCGATCGCCTTCTGCCACTTCCTGCGCGGCCTGCTTCGGCGGGTAGATGCCACGACCGAAGCACGCGCGTTCATCGGCGAAGAGGCCGAAAGTGCCGCCAGGCTGGCCAACCCGCCCGACGCCATGGTGCGGCGTATGGGCGAGCGAGCCGCCGCGCTATACAGGGCCGGGGCGATCGATGTCATGGGCTACCGCATCCTCGACGAGCGCCTGTCGGAAATCGCCGCAGCGCAAGCCGGCTGCGAGCGCATTATGGGGACACCGCTTCCGTTTGCCTACACGCTGCTCTTGCAGCGCACCGCCTATATCTTCTGCCTGCTGCTGCCGTTTGGGCTGGCATCGACTGCCGGCTGGGCGACGCCGCTGTTCACGGCGCTGATCGCCTACACCTTCTTCGGCCTCGACGCGCTTTCGGAAGAACTCGAGGACCCGTTCGGCACCGAGGCTAACGATCTCGCCCTCGACGGCCTGTGCCGCGTCTGTGAAATCTCGGTGTTCGAATCGCTCGGCGAGCCGCCGCCGAAAATGATCCCTGCCGAAAAGTTCTATTTTTCTTAACGGTTTGTTCCGGCGCTCATCGCAGCACCATGCGCTCAAAAGATCGTAGGCGTGTCGGATCGTCGTCTCACGCCGCGTCCTTGGTTCGACCCTGGCGAAGAGCGGCCAGCGCTTGAAACAACCGGAGGACCAATGACCATGTCTCAAACTGCATCCGTCACGCCGGGCGCGCTGTGGACCGGCCGCGGGCTCAGCGCCCTCATCGTGCTGTTCATGATCTTCGACGGCGTCATCAAGCTGCCGCCGCTCGATATCGTTACCCAGACCATGGTGCAGCTCGGCTGGCCGGCCGATCCCGATGCCTCGCGCATGCTCGGCATCATCGGACTGATCTCGACCGCGCTTTATGCGGTGCCGCGCACCTCGGTGCTTGGCGCCATCCTGCTCACCGCCTACCTCGGTGGCGCCATCGCGACGCATATACGTATCGGCAGCCCGCTGTTTTCGCACACACTGTTCGGCGTCTATCTCGGTTTCATCTTGTGGGGCGGCCTTTTCCTGCGCAACCCCAGGGTGCGCGCGCTGATCCCGTTCAGCCGATAGTGGCGGCTTCAAAAGCCGTTCGATGGCGGTCGCGTCGCCGGAGAGGGCGCGGTCTGCCGCCGCCCTTCTTCTGTCTTCGGATCAAATCGCCTGGTTGCGAGTTAGAAGATGTGGCGGCGAGGACGGAAAAACCCGTTTGAGAGGAACGACAATGAAGAAACTGGTAGTCCTGATGATATTGGCAACCTCGCTCGCAGCCTGTTCCCGGACCGAACAGGGCGCAGCGGTCGGTGGCTTGGGTGGCGCTGCTGTCGGCGCTGCAGTGGCCGATGACGACGTTGAAGGGGCGGTGATCGGTGGTGCTGTCGGCGCCCTCGCCGGCGCACTGATCGGTCGTGCTACCGAACCCGGACGGTGCCGCTATCGCGGTCGCGATGGGCGTGTCTACATCGCCCGCTGCCCTGAAGGCTATTGATCGGGCCGCGTCATAAGTCGGACGGAACAGCAAAACGGCGGACAAAGCGCCCGCCGTTCATAGGGGATAGAAAGCGAATTATTCGGCGGTCGCGGCTTCCGCCTCGGCCGGCGCGGCTGCCGCGGCGGCAACAGCGGCGGCTGCATCGTCCTGCGCCTTCTTCAGAAGCGCGGCGCGTTCCTGCGCCTTCTTGCCGGGCTCGGCCTTCTTCGGATTGGAGCGGGCCTCACGCTTGGCAATGCCGGCCTCGTCGAGGAAGCGCAGCACGCGGTCGGTCGGCTGGGCGCCGTGCGAGAGCCAATGCTTGACGCGGTCGGCGTCGACCTTGACGCGCTCGCCGTCCTTGGGCAGCAGCGGGTTCCACGAGCCGAGCGACTCGATGAAACGGCCGTCGCGCGGCGAACGGGCGTCGGCGACGACGACGTGGTAATAGGGGCGCTTCTTCGAGCCCGCACGGGCCAGCCGGATTTTCAATGGCATTTCTTTTCTCCTAAAACTCTGATTTTCGGGTTTACGGCTGGTCCTCAGCCGGTTTTCGTTACGCCGTTGGATGCGGCGATGTGCTCATGATGTCGGATCACTTCGCGGACAACGAAGTTCAGGAATTTCTCCGCGAAATCCGGGTCGAGATGGGCATCCTTCGCCAGTTGGCGAAGGCGGGCGATCTGCTGCTGCTCGCGTGCCGGATCGGCCGGCGGCAGGCCATGCGACGCCTTCAGCTCGCCGACCGCCTTGGTGCAGCGGAAACGCTCGGCCAGCATGTAGATGAGCGCTGCGTCGATGTTGTCGATCGAGGCGCGGTAGTCGACCAGCGCCGCACGTGCGTCGGCCATGTCCTTTTCTTCGTTCATGGCGCCCTCACTTCTTCTTGCCAAGGCCGGGAAGCCCGCCACCGCCCAAGCCAGGAAGCTTCATGCCGCCGGGCAGCCCAGGCAGGCCGCCACCCCCATTGGGAAGGCCACCGGGCAGGCCCTTCATGCCGCCGAGACCGGCTGCCTGCGCCTGCTTTTGCAAGGCTTCGAGCTGCTTGGGGTCCATCTTGGACAGATCCGGCATGCCGCCGCCCATCATGCCGCCCGGGCCACCAATGCCTCCCATACCCCCTGGCATCATGCCGCCGAGGCCCATCTTCTGCGCCAGACCGCCCATCATGCCGCGCATCAGGCCACCGCCTTTGCCCTTGCCGCCCATCGCCTTCATCATATCGGCCATGCCGCGGTGCATCTTCAGGAGCTTGTTGATCTCGGCCGCATCGGTGCCGGAACCGGCGGCGATGCGCTTCTTGCGCGAGTGCTTCAGAATATCGGGGTTGGCGCGCTCGGCCTTGGTCATCGATGAGATGATGGCGAGCTGGCGGCCGAACATCTTGTCGTCGAGACCGGCGGCGGCCATCTGATCCTTCATCTTGCCCATGCCCGGCATCATCCCCATGATGCCGCCCATGCCGCCCATCTTCGACATCTGCTGAAGCTGGCCGGCAAGGTCGTTCAGGTCGAATTTGCCCGACTGCATCTTCTTGGCCATCGCCGCCGCCTGCTCGGCGTCGATGTTTTCGGCAGCCTTTTCGACGAGGCTGATGATGTCGCCCATGCCGAGGATGCGGTCGGCGATGCGCTTGGGATGGAATTCCTCCAGCCCGTCCATTTTCTCGCCGGTGCCGATCAGCTTGATCGGTTTGCCGGTGACGGCGCGCATGGAAAGTGCTGCACCACCACGGCCATCACCGTCCATGCGGGTCAGCACCAGCCCGGTGATGCCGACGCGCTCATCGAAGCTTTTCGCCAGATTGACGGCGTCCTGGCCGGTCAGCGAATCGGCGACCAAAAGAATTTCGTGCGGCGACGACACCTTCTTGATGTCGGCCATCTCGACCATCAGCGGCTCGTCGATATGGGTGCGGCCGGCGGTGTCGAGGATGACGACGTCATGGCCGCCGAGCTTTGCCGCCTGCACGGCGCGGCGGGCGATGTCGACCGGCGTCTGGCCCTCGACGATCGGCAGCGTGGCGACCTTGACCTGTTCGCCGAGCTGACGGAGCTGCTCCTGCGCGGCGGGACGCCGCGTGTCGAGCGAGGCCATCAGAACCTTCTTGTTCTGGCGCTCGCCGAGGCGCTTGGCGATCTTGGCCGATGTCGTGGTCTTGCCGGAGCCCTGCAGGCCGACCATCATGATGACGACCGGAGCCGGTGCATTGAGGTCGATGGCGACGCCCTCGGCGCCCAGCATCTCGACCAACTCGTCATGAACGATCTTGACGACCATCTGGCCGGGCTTGATCGACTTCAGCACGGCGGCGCCGACGGCCTTCTCGCGTACCCTGTCGGTGAAGGAACGTACCACTTCCAGCGCAACGTCGGCCTCGAGCAGCGCACGGCGCACCTCGCGCAGCGCCGCCGAGACGTCGGCGTCGGACAGGGCACCGCGGCCGGTGAGGCCGTTCAGGATCGAACCAAGACGCTCTTGCAGCGATTCAAACATTCTTTTTCCTTTTCCCTGGCACCCGGATGATGCCCGAGAAGTAATGCGTTCGCGCCCAGTGTCCAAGTAAAGCCCAAAGCCAAAAAGCACCCGGGGGCGCACAGCGCTGCCGGATGTTGGCCTCCAGGATCGATTTACAGCACGTCACCTCAAAGAGGCTTCGGCGTCCCGGTCGGCTTGCTCGGAGGGATACTCGTCGCGGAATTCGCGGCGTGTAGACAGGAAATCGGCCGCGGAGTCAAGGTGCGGGCCGAATACGCGAACCGGGCCGGTTCGGTTTATCGCAGCACCACCAGCGTGATGCG
Organism: Mesorhizobium sp. M5C.F.Cr.IN.023.01.1.1; assembly: GCF_003997585.1. Taxonomy (NCBI): domain Bacteria; kingdom Pseudomonadati; phylum Pseudomonadota; class Alphaproteobacteria; order Hyphomicrobiales; family Phyllobacteriaceae; genus Mesorhizobium; species Mesorhizobium sp. M5C.F.Cr.IN.023.01.1.1. The sequence goes on from NZ_RZSU01000015.1 coordinate 50,813, forward strand.
CATCAGCTTGGGCCGCCGCGCTACGAAATATCCGGCTCGACCTTGAGCGGCGAGCGCGGATGCAGCAGCAGCAGAACAGTCGACAGGCTACTGACGATGCCGATCGCCGCGATGAGGACGGCATCAAGCGTCGTCCAGCCAGGGCCTTCGAGCGGCTTGGCGTTGAACAGGGCGAAGGAATTGTAGCTTTGCTGATGCGAAATCAGCAGGAAACCGGTCAGATTGTTGCCGAGATGAGCGCCGAAGGCCGCGCCGAGATTGCCCGTGGCATAGACCACAAGCGTCAGGAGCAGCGCAAAAGCGGCGATCGAGGCCAGCACGCAGGCGTTGATGGCGGCCGTCGAGCTTGGGCTCCAATGCATCGCAGTGAACAGAAGCGCTGGCAGCAATGCCCAGATGAAGGGGCTTTGAAACCGGTTGGCCAGGCCCCTGAGTAGATAGCCGCGAAACAGCACCTCTTCGGACGAGGTCTGCAGCAGGGTCAGCGCAGCGATCGGGATCAGGAACAGCAGCCAGGACGACAGGCCGATCGCGCCGCGCGCAATCTCGGGCTGCAGGAGATAGAGCAGGATTTCGGAGAGCAGCGATGTGATCAACACCGCGGCCAATCCCCTAAGAAATCCCGAGCGCGAAACGCGGCGGCTGGTGCCGATCAGCGCCGCCAGCGGTTCGCGATGGACCCAGCGCATGGCAGCCCACAGACCGAGCCATATCCCGGCAAAGGAGGCGAGCGCGGCGAGGATCCCGGCGGGCGAGGCCATGAAATTCTGCACCGCCCCTCCTTCCATCGGGGCGCCAGACGATGCCTGCCAGACGACGAAGAAATAGGCGCCGCCGAACAGCATGGCGACGGTTGTCGCGACCCAGAACAGGACGACCATCGCCGTTCCGAGCAGGAGCCGCGGCAGGGTCGTCTTGGCGTTGGGAGAGCGCCGGTAGCGCTCGAACGCGACAGGGTCTGATATCACGCGGGTTCCTTGCCTGATGCATCGGGTCGCATGATCTAGAGCATTGGGCCCGAAAGTGGAACCGGTTTGGGAAAATCCGACGCTCGAACAAAAGGCTGGAGCGGCGGGCACGCCGCTCCAGCGCGAAGCTCCGGTTAACGTGGCGGACAGAGGCGGCCGCAGTCGGCTCGTGCCGGGCGGCCGCCTGATTGCTCGCTGATGTCAGCGCTCGACGTACATGATGCGTCGGGTGCCGGGATCGACCAGCGCCGGCTGCCCATTCACATAGACGTAGCGGTAGTCGTAGTCCGGAATCTCGCGCAACTCGACGGTATCGGGCAAGGTCGCGCCGGTAACCACCTCGCCCTCGAGATAGACCGGGTCGACTCGGTTGGTCTCGATGTAGGTGCGGACCTCGGCCGGAGGCCGCCTGATCGGCTCGATCGGCTCGCCGGCGACGATCGCTCCGGTATAGATGTCGGGATCGTCGACGTCGGCCGGCGCTTCGACGATGGTAATGTCTGCGTCGGCCGGGCGCCGGGTCAGGACGACCTCGTTGCCGCCGAAATCGGCCGTCACATAGTCGGAATAGATCCAGCCCTGGCCATTGGCCTCGGCTATGGTGCACCATTTGCTGTTCTGGATGCAGCCATCAAGCGTTGCCGACTGGCCGGCGGCGAGCACGCCGATGACCGGGTATTGCGGGCCGGGGCCGGCTCGAATGTTGAGATCGGCGACAGCCGAGACAGCGGTATCGGCCAAGGCTGTACCCGACATGGCGACAAGCGCTCCGGCGACAGCAGGAAACAGTATGCGGTTCATGGTTTCGCTCCGTATTGATGGTCCCTCACGAACGGAAACGAAACAGGGCTTCATGCGTTCCGGCTAAAACGCCTCGGCCGGCTCACGTTTTGTTCCGGTTTCTTTCACGTCAGCCAGCAGTTCATGGACGAAGGCCAGCTTCCGTGCCGTCACCTCCGAGATGACAAAGGGGTAAAGGTCCGGCAGGCCCATGCAGCGGTTGATCGAGTTGGACGCTTCCGACAGCACCAGCCAGCGGGCCAGGATCTTTTCGAACGGTTCGGGAACGGCCGCAGGTTCCGACGGCGCCGGTTGCAGCTCGCCGCCGGTGTCGCTGCGCGACAGCTCGTTGGCCTCTACCGTTTCCAGTCGGCCGAGCGGGAAATTCAGCGCGTGCACCATCTCCAGCGTATCGGTGATGTGCAGGTGGTGTGCCCATGTCTCGGCCCAGTCCTCCCAGGGATGAGAAGTGGCATAGGCCGAAATGTGGTCCTGCTGCCAGTCGGGCGCAGCACCATTGGCATGGTAGGCCTTCAGCGCCTGCTCGTAATCGATGCGCTCGTCGCCGAACAATGCGCGGAAGGCGGCAAGCCGTTGCGGGTCGTCGCGGATCAGGCGGTCCCAGTAATAGTGGCCGAGCTCGTGGCGGAAATGACCGAGCAAAGTGCGGTAGTTCTCGCCCATCTCGACGCGCCGTCTTTCGCGCTCGGCCGAGTCCGCCTCGGCGACATTCAGTGTGATCAGGCCGTTGTCATGGCCGGTCAGGATGCGCTCGCCACCCGGACCGCCGATCGGATCGGCGAGGAAGTCGAAGGCCAGGCCGGCCTCGTCGCCGACGTTCCGCTTGGGTGCGACCGGCAGTCCGGCGGCGAGCAGCGAATAGATTGCCCGTTTCTTAGCCGCTTCGACGCGGATCCAGCGACGGCGGTTGCCATCGACCGAAAGGTCCGGGATCAACTGGTTCAGCTCGCAGGCGCGGCAGAAGGCATGGCCAGGTTCCGCCATCCAGTTGCAGGCGCACTCGTCGGCATTGGTGCACTGGAAAACGCCGCCGGCGCCGGACAACACGAAGCGCGCATGCTCGGGATCGTACAACACGGGGCTGGCGCAGTTCAGGCACTGGGCGTTCTCGAAATAGAGGCGGTGGCCGCAATGCGGGCAAGCGAAGAGCTTCATCCCAATCTCAAATCATCAGGTCTCAAATCATCAGGTCCGGATATAGTGCGGAGCGGCATATCGCCCAAACGCCTGTCGGCGGCCGGCGTTCCTGCCAATGCTATTTTGCCGCAAGTTGCGCGGCGACCGTTCTCGCCACCGCCTCGCCCGACAGCCTGGCGCCGCCGCAGGTCTGCATCAGCGGACCGGCCAGATGCTCGCCGGCGAAGAAGATTTTTTCCGCCACCGGCTGCATCAGCGTGGCGCGCGCCTGCGAACGGCCGGGCCGGGCCGCCGCATAGGCGCCGCGCACGAACCGCTCGCCGCCCCAATTGGTCATCATGGCGCGCCCGACATGTTTCCGCACGTCCCCGCCGAATATGGCGCACAGCCGGTCGACGACGAAGTCGACGCCTGCCGCCTCGCCCGCCGCCGACATCTCCCAGGCGAAATCGCCGCCGACGAAGCCGACCATCAGGTCGAGGTCGAAGGGAAAGCAAAGGAAGTAGATGTCGTGCCTGGCCAGCCGCTCGATCAGCAGGTCGTCGAAGGGCGCCAGCCCGAGCCTTGTGCCCCTGATTTCGACCGGCAGCTTGGTCAGCATGCCCATCGGCAGGTCGAAGAAGGCAGCGAAATGTGTGTCGGGCAGCGCCGGCGAGAATTCGATCTCCTCGAAGGCGAGCACCGCCGGCGAGGCGGTGACGATGGCCGCCTTGGCGTGGATGGTGCCGCGATCGGTGACGCAGGCGACGCCAGGCACGTCCCAGAGGATTTTCCGCACCGGCGTCGACAGCTCGACGGGCACGTCGGCGCCGAAACGGGCGACCAGTGCGCCGAACCCCTCCTTGGTGAAATAGTTCGGATCGAGATCGGCGGCGGCCTGAAAGTCGCGGATCGAGATCTCGTCCTCGTCGGCGCCGAAGTCCATTGGCCCGGCGAAGGTGGCGGCGGCGCGCGGCGCATGGCCTTTGGCGAGCAACGCCGAAAGACGGTCGTCGTCACCAACCTTGACCTCATGCGCAGCCAGAAGCTCGAACAGCCTGCTATCGGCCGCTTTCATCGCGGCCTCTTCGTCCTCGCTCGCCTTTCGATTGCGATAATAGAGATGATCGACATTCATGTCGTGATGGTGAAGCGTCCAGCGGGCAGCTTGCGCCTCCGGAAAGTAGGGATTGCGGTCGGCCGCGTGCAGCCAGGCGCAGCCGATATCGAAAGGAATGCCGAAATGCTGATCGCTGGTCCAGGCGCGGCCGCCGATACGGTTCATCGCTTCGAACAGCTTGAAGGAAAGGCCGGCCCCAGCCAGGGTCTTGGCGGCGGAAAGTCCCGCCGAGCCGGCGCCGATGACCACGACGTCAACGTCTTCCATGGATATTCTAGCCCCCCGCCACAATAATTACTTGATCGTAAGCAACTTGTCCGGCATTCGCCAGCGCTGCGGCGGCGATGCGTAAACGAGTTCTTAGCGCATCGGCTCGAAAATCGGTGCCGATTTTCGGAAGCACAATGCGCAGATTGTAAAGTGTTGGAACGTACTGCGTCCAAGCGGCGCACGTCGCTCCAACGGTGACAAGTGGGCGTTTCGCTGGCAAATTCGTATTCGGGACAAAATCCAGGCAACCAGGAGAGCAACATGGCATTTTTTGCCAAGGGAAAGATTTTCGCGGCGGCGGCATCGATGATGCTTGCGGCGGCAACAGGCGCACAGGCCGCTCAATGCGGCAATACGGGCGCGGGCTTCGAAGCGTGGAAGGCTGAGTTCGCGCAGGAAGCAAAGGCCAGCGGTGTAGGCTCGAAGGGTCTGGCCGCTCTGGCACGCGCGACCTACGCAACAAAGACGATCGGCGTCGACCGCGCCATCCACAAGGCTTTCAGCGGCTCGGTGGAAAGTTTCATGAAGCGCCGTGGCGCGTCCACCATCATTTCCAAGGGCCGTTCGCTGAAGAAGTCGAACGCGGCGCTGTTCGGCAAGATCGAACGGACCTATGGCGTGTCGCCGGGTGTGTTGCTCGCCATCTGGGGTATGGAAACCGGCTTCGGTTCCTTCTTGGGCAAGCAGAATACGGTCTCCGCCATTTTAACGCTTGCCTATGATTGCCGCCGCCCGGAATTCTTCTACCCGCATGCTGTTGCAGCCCTGAAGCTGGTTGATAGCGGCGCTTTGAGCGCCTCGTCGGTCGGTGCCGCGCATGGCGAGATCGGCCACACACAGTTCCTGCCCGGGAATGTTTTGACGTATGGAGTTGGCAACAAAAATCTGCGCGACAAGGCCACCGCGTTGGCTTCCACCGCCAACTTCCTCAGAGGTCATGGTTGGCGGGCCGGCGCGAGCGCGGAAGCGAATATGGGCGCAATTGCTGGCTGGAATTCCGCGAGCGTCTATCAACAGGCCATCGCCCGCATGGCCACGGCGATCGATGGCGATTGATAGAATCTCTATTCGACGGAAAGCCCGGCCATGCGCCGGGCTTTTTTGTTGATGCTCTAAGGTTACGACAGCCGCCGCTCGGCCCCGCCTCGGGAACGCGCGAAGCAAGAAGCTAATTCGGCGAGCCGAGCGCCTTGTCCATCGCCTCCCTGACCTCGGCGGGCCACGTGTTCACAGCTGGCCACGCGTCCGGCTCGGGCTTGTCGCCCCGGCGGGCGAAATAGAGCTTGTTGTTGGCCGGATCGACCGCCATGAAGCCGTCATTGCCGCCGCAATCGTGCGGCACGCAGCCGCTGGCATAGAAGGCGCCCGAGGCGGTTTTCTCGGTGCCGCCGCCGACCAGCAGGCGGGTCGCCATCTCGGGCATCTCCTTGCCGAGCAGCGTCTCGGCCAGCCTGTAGACGGCCTCGTTGTGGAAAGCGTCGACGACGTTGTCGTATTTCGACGGATCGACGTCTTTCCAGTCAGTGCCGGGCTCCGGCATATAGGTGAGATTGCCGGAAGTCGTCAGCCCGTCCGTCGGCGACCATTGCAGCGCCGGCTTGGAAACGCCCGGCAGCAGGTAGGGCACGAAATAGATGGCGTTGTCGGAGATCGCAGCCGGCGGTGCGCCACATTCATCCTGCTCGACCGTGATGCTCTGGACGGTGCCGCCTTCTGGCTTCCAGACGATCACCGTGGCCGGGCCGCACTGGTTGCCGCCATCGCCGACATCGACCAGCGCGACGTTGACCCCGCCGACCTTGACGATCTTGTCGAACGACACCTCGTAATTGCTGGCCAGCTGCTTGCCGTCATAGGCCAGCACCTTCTCGCCATACTCTTCCTGCTGGGTGATGGTCAGCTGCCCACTCTCGAACGGGACCGGTGCTTGGCTGTCATCGTCGGCTAGGGCCGCATTGCTCGACGCGCCCAGGTCGGCGGCCCCGCCGGACGCATCGTAAGCCGGCACAAGCACCATGTCGGTCTGTGCATGCGCGCCAGTCACCGGCATTAGAATCCACGCCAGCGCGCAGGCGCCGGCAAGAAGCGAACGTATCATGACTGTCCCTCGTTCAGCCGCCACGAACCCGGCCTGTCGCGGCCGGGTCATCGTACCGCTCAGGCCCAGGGGCGTTCAGCGGCGTTCTTCTTCTCGAACGAGGCGATGGCGTCGGCCTTCTCCATGGTCAGGCCGATATCGTCGAGCCCGTTGAGCAGGCAGTGCCGCTTGAAGTCGTCGAGGTCGAACTTGACCACGCCGCCGTCCGGTCCGCGGATTTCCTTGGCTTCGAGGTCGACCGACAGCGTTGCGTTGGAACCGCGCGAGGCGTCGTCCATCAGCTTCTCCAGATCCTCGGGGCTGACGGTGATCGGCAGGATGCCGTTTTTGAAGCAGTTGTTGTAGAAAATGTCGGCGAACGAGGTCGAGATGACGCAGCGTATGCCGAAATCGAGCAGCGCCCACGGCGCATGTTCGCGCGACGAGCCGCAGCCGAAATTGTCGCCGGCGACCAGGATCTGCGCCTTGCGATAGGCCGGCTTGTTGAGCACGAAGTCGGGGTTTTCCGAACCGTCGTCCTTGTAGCGCATTTCGGCAAACAGTCCGCTGCCGAGCCCGGTGCGCTTGATCGTCTTGAGATAATCCTTGGGAATAATCATGTCGGTGTCGACATTGACGATCGGCATCGGCGCGGCAACGCCGGTGAGCTTCGTGAATTTTTCCATGGTCTTGCCCGTCTTCTTTTCTCTGCGGGGATGTGTTGGCGCCCGGTTTACACAAAGCTGCGGGCAAATAAAAGGCGGCTGTTTTCGGCTGGCCTTGGTCCTGGAGCACAGACCGCTTCAAAACCGCCGCCCTATGGTGCACCTTGGCCGGCATGACAACACGTCCCAAAGTTCTCTACGCCAGCGAACCGACCCTCGACGCAGCCGAGTTCCGCCGCGTGCTGGTGGAATCCGGCCTCGGCGTCACTCGGCCTATCGATGACGACCTCCGTCTGAAGGCGATGCTTGCCAATGCCGATCTGGTGTTGACGGCGCGGCTCGATACGCCTGGCAAGCCGCTGATTGGCCTCGCCCGAGGCATCACCGACTTCTCGTGGGTGTGCTATATTTCCGAGCTCGCCGTCTGCAAATCGGCGCAAGGGCTCGGCATCGGCAAGGGCCTGCTCGACGAAGCGCGGCGGCAGCTCGGGCCATCCGTCGCCATGTCACTGATTTCCGTGCCCGACGCCGTCGGCTTCTACGAACGGATAGGCATGACGCGCATGGCGGACGCGTTCTGGTTTGGCCGCGAGCGCTGACGGACGCATTTTTCTGCCGGCGGGAGCCAAGCAGCGGCCGAGCACGCGGAATAGTGCTGACAGGTGAGCGCCGGCCGCATGGTCTCGGCCTAGTACCGCTCCCTTGACCTGCGCAGTGCCCTGTCCACATCTCCAGCATGGAAAAGCATCGATGCTTCGTGGGCACGGCCGGTTGGGGCATCCCGTCGCGCTACAAGGATCTTTTCCCGGGATCCGGGGCGCATCTCGAGCGTTACTCCGGCCGTCTTGCCGGCGTCGAAATCAATTCATCCTTTTATAAGCCGCACCGCCGTCAGACCTATGAGCGTTGGACGCATTCGGTCCCGGAAGATTTCCGCTTCTGCGTGAAGGTCCCCAGGACCGTGACACACGAGCATCGGCTTGCCGACTGCGAAGACCTGATCGAGGCATTCCTCGGGCAGGCCGGAGGCCTAGGCCGGAAGCTCGCTGTGCTGCTAGTGCAGTTGCCACCCAGCCTGTCCTTCGAGCCGCGTGTCACCGAGGAGTTCTTCGGTTTGTTGCGAAAGCAAACCGGCTCGAAAATAGCTTGCGAACCTCGTCATGCGAGCTGGTTCGAACAGGACGCCGATGCGCTTCTGACCGGTTTCCGTGTAGCGCGTGTGGCAGCCGATCCGGCTCGCGTTCCCGCTGCAGCCACGCCATCCGGCTGGCCGGGCCTCGTCTATTTCCGCCTGCATGGCGCGCCGCGTATTTATTACTCGGAATATGACACTGACAGCCTGATCGCGATTAGGCAGCGGCTGGATGCGGCGAGCGCGGCGGGCGCTGAGGCCTGGTGTATTTTCGACAACACGGTTAAGGGCCATGCGCTCGGCAACGCCCTTGCCGTAGACGCGATGGCGCCTCAGATCACGTTCAGCTCGCGAAACGCCCGGCCTTCAGCGACACGGGTGTACCCAAACGCCGCGCAATCCACCGTGCGGTAGCCGCCATGCACGATCAACTCGGCCAGCGCCTTGCCGACCGCCGGCGCCTGCTGCAGGCCGTGGCCGGAAAAACCGTTGGCGAATAGGAAATTCCTGACCTGCGGATGCGGGCCGATCACCGCGTTCTGGTCGAGCGTGTTGTAGTCGTAATGGCCGGCCCAGGCGCGCGTCGGCTTGATCGCTTCGAAGGCGGGAATGCGGGTCGCCAGCACTGGCCAGATCACCTCTTCGAACAGCGGCCAGTCGGGCTCGAAATCAGCGGGATCGGCGGGGCCGTCGCCCTCTTCCGGCTCGGCGCCGCCGGTGATGTAGACCGAACCTTCCGGCCTGACGTAAATGCCGCTCGGATCGACCAGCAGCGGCATGTCGGCATATTTCTCGCGCGCCTCGAAGATGAAGACATTGCGCTTGCGCGGTTCCACCGGCAGCACCAGTCCGGCCATTGCGGAAACCTTGCCGGCATTCGGCCCGGCGGCGTTGACGACGATGCCGGCCTCGAGCCGCTGGCCATTGTCGAGGTTGACGCTGGTGACGCGGTCGCCCTGCCGCTCGATGCCGGTCGCATCGGCGGTGACGAAATCGATGTTTTTCTCGCGCAGCGCCTTGCGGAACAGCATCAGCATCGCATGCGCGTCGAACCAGCCCTCGCCGCTGCGGCCATAGGCGCCCGCGGTGATGCCTTCGGCCGATAGCCATGGGAAGCGACGCACCAACGCATCCGCATCCTCAAGGACAATGTCGGCGCCTTCGGCGATCTGCGCCTCGTGGTTCGCCTTGAGGATCGGCAGTCCGTTCTCGCCGGCGAGGATGAGATAACCGCCTTCGCGAAAGCCGATATCGGCGTCGGCTCCAAACTCTTCCGTCAGCCGCCGGAACAGTTTCAGCGTGAACTGCGACAGGCGGATGTTCTCGGGAATTGAAAACTGCTGGCGAATGGAAGCACAGGACAGCGTCGTTGCCGCATGGGCGAATTGCGGGTCGCGCTCGACCAGCGCGATCGAGCCCAAAAAGCCTTCCTCGCGCAGATAATAGGCGATCGAGGAGCCGACGATGGCTCCGCCGATGATGACGACGTCGTAGCGCACTTTTTTGCGTCTCCAGTTCTAGAGCATGATCCCAAAAGCCGGTTTTCGGAATCAGGCTCCAATTCATACAGCCGGCAAGATGATCTCGAAGCGCGTGCCGCGCTCGGAGTCAACCAGGCGGATCGTGCCATCATGCGCTTTCAGGAGGGCCAGCACGATGCCAAGGCCCATGCCGGTGCCGCCTGCATCGCGGCGCGTGGTGAAGAACGGCTCGAATATCCGCCCCCGATTGCTGGGCGAAATGCCGGCGCCGTCGTCGCTCACAAGGATCGTCGCCTTGGCGTCCGCGCCCGCCCCCGCGATCGAAACGAGCGTTGCGCCATGGCGCGCCGAATTGTCGATGAGATTGGCGAGCACGATGGCCGCGTTCTCGGCCGACATGCGCAGGCGGATATCGCCGCCTCCCTCGACACGGACCGCCAGCCTGGCCTCGGCCGGCAGCAGCGCCAGTGCAGCACTGAGCGATGTGCTTTCGCCGCTTGGCGCGAGATTTTCGGCGCGTGCCAGGTCGAGCAGACGGCGCACGAGCAGATTAAGCCGCCCAGCGTCGGTGACGATATTGTTCGAAAACCGCCGCCGCTCGGCCTCGTCCATTGCGCTACCCGAATCGCGCAGCAGTTCGGCCGCCCCCTGGATCGCCGTCAGCGGCGATTTGAGCTCGTGCGAGACATGCGTGGCGAAGGTCTGGATGCTGTCCGAGCGCGCATGCAGCTTTTCGGCCATGTCGAGGAAGGCGTCGGAAAGCGCCGCCATCTCGCGCGTGCCGTGATGATCAAGCGGCCTGATCGCTTCGCGATCGCCGGCGGCGATGCGCTTTGTCCGCTCCATCAGCGCGTAGATCGGCCGGCTGACGGTGCGCAGGAAGACCAGGCCGATAAGCAGCGTGCCGCCGAGGATGGCGATCGCCGCCAGCCCCACTTTGCCGCGCTCACCATAGAGGTGCTTGACGATGTTGTTCGGCGTTCGCGACAGATAGACCACGCCGGCGACCCTGCCGTCGACCGCGACCGGCATGGCGACGAAGACGCGGACTCTCGTGCCGCGGCTGACCGAATAAAGCGATGGTGGCGGCTCGTCGGAGATCCTCTGCCGGAGCGCGCTGGCGTAGCGGCCGGCAAGTGCTGCGCGAACCTCTGCAACAGCGCCGAGCGACAGGCCGATCTCCTCGCGCCCGGCGATGACGACGCCTTTGGGGTCGAGCAGCCGAAAGCCGGCAAGCGTGGTTTTCTGCGTCTCGGCAAGAATGCCCGACAGCCGCGCGCCGATCGCCGCGAAGGCTGGATCGACGGTGGCGGCCGTCGCCGCAGGTCGGGTCGGTAGAACCCTGTCGGAGGCAAGATCGAGGCTTGGCTCGATCGGCCGGTAGGGAGAGTCCGGGTTGTCTCTCTCGGCAGGCACGGCTGCGCCGAGCTTTTCGATGGCGATGCCGGCGTCGCGGACCTCTTGCGCATAGATGGCGGCAAGGGCCGCACCTTGCGCGATCAGTTCTGCCTCGGTCTGGCGGATCAGCTGGTTTTCGTAGAGCCGGAAGAAGAACAGGCCAACCAGCGGCAGCGCCATCACCATGATCAGGATGGCAACAACGACGGTGGCGAGGCGGGGCCGCCATTTGCTGCCAATCATTTTTGGGTGCTCACGCGCCGCACCGGCCCAGCCGGAAGCCGACGCCGTGCACGGTCTCGATTGCGTCCGTGCAGCCGGCCGCCGCCAGCTTGGCGCGGATGTTGCGGATATGGCTGTCGACAGTGCGGTCGGCGACATGGATGTTGGCGGCATAGGCATTGGCCATCACCATGTCGCGGCCGAGCACATGTGCTGGGCGCGCCAGAAACCCTTTCAGGATCGCGAATTCGATCGACGTCAGCACCAGCGGCCTGCCGTCGAAGCTGGCCGCGTGGCTGGCCGGCAGCAAAGCCAGTCTGCCGTGCGAGAATTGCCGGTCGTCGGTCTGTTCCGCCTTTGCCGGGCGGGCGCGCCGCAGGATGACATTGACGCGGGCGACCAGTTCGCGCGGGCTGAAAGGTTTGGTGACATAGTCGTCGCCACCCATTTCGAGCCCGAGGATGCGGTCGATTTCTTCATCACGCGCGGACAGGAACAGCACCGGCACATCGGATGTGTGCCGCAGCCGCCGGCAGACCTCCAGCCCATCCATCTCCGGCATGCCGATGTCGAGCACGACAAGATCGGGCGCGCGGCGCTCGATTGCCTGCAAGGCGGCTGCGCCGTCTGATACTGCAACCGTCTTCATCCCCGCCTTTTCGAGCGCAAAGCAGATGATTTCGCGGATATGCGGATCATCGTCGGCGACCAGGATGTGATGCGGCATGGATCAGCGGCCCGGCACGAAGTGTTCGGAGCCCTGAGGAACCACGAACGGGATATATGTGTCGAGAGTGCGAAGGAGCCGCCAGTCGCGAAAGCTCCAGGCGCGCCAGTTTTCTTGGCCGGCGCGGTAGCGGATCTCGTCCTGCCCAAGCAAACGGACGAGTTCGCGGTGGGAGGGAATGCTGGCCGCACTCGTCCTGCCCTGATGCTCGAGGAAGCGATCAAGCGCCGGCCAGGCGCTGGGACCGAGCGAACGCAGGTACCAGAAGTCGAGCTTAGTGCCTCGGCCGGTCATTTCAAAGGAGTGCTCGACATTGTAGTTGGCGATCAGCGCCGCGAAGTTGATGAAGGAGCAGGCATAGAGCGTCACCGAAAGCGTCAGAAGATTGGCGGAAAGTAGCCATTCATTGGATTTTTCGAGCGCGATGCGGGCGATGATCAGAGCAAGGCCCGCCGCCACCAGCCCCATCCAGACGAAGGCGGCGACGCGCCAGTAGGTCAGCGCATAGACGCCGATATAGAGGTCGAGCCGCAGGATCGACGAGATGACCAGAACGATGTTCTGCGCCACCCAGACATAGACCAGCCGACGGATGAGCGGATCGCCGGAGGTAGCGCTTCCCGGCCGCAACGCCGCCAGGACGAAACCGGCGGCGAGCAGCGCCGTGACGATCAGGGGATAGGCGCCGCGATACGCGTAGGCGGCATAGGTCAGCCCGTCGGGCAGCGCGATGCCGCCCCACAGATAGGTGGCGTCGAGTGCGGTCTGCACCGCGAACAGGATGTTGAAGACGACCAAGGCGCGAAGAATGGCGGCCTTGCCGAAGACGATGTCCTCGATCGCCTTGGCGGATTTTGTCGTCGTCACCCCGAGGGGGATAGGCAACTCGAGATGTGCAATGCGGCGGAAAAAGCGCGGCAGGCGCGGGCGCAGAAAGACCCAGACGCCGGCAAGCACGACCAGCCAGAACGCCAGCCGCGGCAGCTGGATGAGGTCGAGCAGTGCGTCGAGATCGATCAGCGACAGCCAGTATTCAATAACCGGATTGGCGGCGCCGAACAGCGCGAGAAACACTGCGCCCAGGGTCAGCGGCATGATCCAGACGCCGATCGCCGCAACGCGGATACGCCGCTGGCCAAGCCGCCGCGCCGCCTTGCGCCAGCGGAAGAAATCGTGGACGAACCGGAATGGTGCCGCGAGCAGGAAGAGCGCGACCTGGCCGGCAATGCGGGCAAGCCCACGCCGCAGCCGGCCGACCAGCCAAAGCGTGAAGACGACCATCGCCGCCAGCCCGATCGCGACGGACAGCGCACTGACATTTTCAAGGAGCGGCAGCAGCCCGACAAGCAGGGCGGCGAGCCCGAGCCACAGGCCGCGGGCGTCGAGTGCCGAAGGCTGGATGGCCGCGACGGCGGCAAGCGTAATGCTGAACAGGAAAAGCGTGATGCCGACGGGCTGCCCGTAGAAGAAGAAATCGGCCAGCGCGGCAAGCAGGACGGCAACGCCGAATCGCGCGCGATAGCTCGGCGCGGCCTTAAGCAACGATGTCACGATCGGACTTTCTCAGCGGCTTTGATCCGACCGGCATACCGGGGCGGAGATTTGCGGATGAAGGGGAGTAGGGTCGCCGAACGGTGCGTCCGGAGTGGATCGACAAGCCACCAGCCGTCATTGCGGAGGCGGTAAGGCAGGGACCAACGGGGTTTTTCTCGCTCTTGCATACTGCCTTTTCGCCGGCCGAAATGCAGGCGGCAGGGCGGGTCCGAGGAGATTTTCGGGAGTTTTATGCAGTTTTCGTGCAGGCGAAGACGGCTTGCCTCGACCGGCCGCAGACGGCATAGATCGGACATGACGACCGAAACCTACCGCCCGCGCCGCTCGGTGCTCTACGTCCCTGCCTCGAACGACAAGGCGCTGGCCAAGATCTCACCGCTGGCCTGCGACGCCGTCATCATCGATCTCGAAGATGCGGTAGCCCCGGCCGATAAGGTTTCTGCGCGCGAAAAACTGGCCGGCATCTTCGCCAATCGCCCCGGCCGGCGCTGCGAGATGGTCGTGCGCATCAACCCGCTCTCCAGCAAATGGGGCGCCGACGATTTGCTGTCCGCGTTACGCTGCGAGCCCGACGCCATCCTGCTGCCCAAGGTCGACACGCCGCGCGACGTCCTTGAGGCCGGCGACGTCCTCGACGACAATTTCGCACCCGACGCGGTGAAACTATGGGCGATGATCGAAACGCCCAAGGCTCTGCTCAACATCGGACCGATTGCCGAGCTTGGCCGGGATCCGGCCTCGCGGCTGGTCTGTTTCGTTGCCGGAACGAACGACCTGGTCAAGGACACCGGCATTCGCGCCACGCCCGACCGGCGCTATCTCACACCGTGGCTGATGCAGATGGTGCTCGCCGCGCGCGCCGGTGGCCTCGACCTGCTCGATGGGGTCTTCAATGATTTTCGCGATCTGGACGCGTTTGCGCGCGAATGCACGGAAGCCGCCGCCATGGGGTTTGACGGCAAGTCGCTGATCCACCCGGCCCAGATCGATGCCGCGAACCGGGCCTTCGCGCCATCTGCCGAAGCCGTGGCCGAGGCGCGCTTGGTGAAAGCTGCCTTCGCGCTTGCCGAAAATGCCGGCAAGGGCGTCATCGCACTGAATGGAAAAATGGTCGAGCGGCTGCATCTGGCGCAGGCCGAAAAACTGCTGGCGAAGGCGGCCGCCATCGGGGCATGATTGGCAACCCACCTACAGGAATGAAAATGAAACTCTACCGCTTTCTGTCCGCTCCGGACGATTCCAGCTTCTGCCACAAGGTGACAGCGGCGCTGAACAAGGGCTGGCACCTGTTCGGTTCGCCGACCTATTCCTACGACAAGCAGACCAAGAGCATGCGCTGCGGCCAGGCCGTGGTGAAGGATGTCGCGGGCCAGGAATACGGGCCCAGCACCAAGCTCAGCGATTGGTGAAACACGTCGTTGAAGCGCTCATCCTTCGTCATCCTAGGGCGGAGCGAACGCGAAGCGGAGCGCAGACCTAGGATCCATGCCGTTACCTTTGCCGAAGAGCACGGCGGATCAGGATTAGTGCGATCATAACGACCGATCGGGATGGCCGCCTGTTTGCCCGTTACCGCAGAACGGGATGGTGAGCGTTCGGTTCTGCACCGCCGGAGCACTGCACCACCGTCACGGCATGGATCCCAGGGTCTCCGCGACGTCGCTTCGCTCCTGCTCCGCCTGGGATGACGAAGCGTGGGGCCCTTTACTCCGCTGCCTCTTCGATCCGCTCCATATCGTCGTCCGACAGGCCGAAATGGTGGCCGATCTCGTGGATCAGCACATGAGTGACGATATCGCCAAGCGTCTCCTCGTTCTCGGCCCAGTAGTCGAGGATGGCGCGGCGGTAGAGCGTGACGCGGTTCGGCCCCTCGCCGGTCTGCGGATTCCAGCGCTCGGCGATGCCGCGCCCCTCAAACAGGCCGAGCAGGTCGAAAGGCGTTTCCAGCGACAGATCGTCCATGATCTCGTCGGTCGGAAATTCGGCGATCTGGATTATAATCTCGCCGGTCAGCTTGCGAAATTCCTCCGGCAGATGGGCGTAAGCCTCTAAGGCCAGGAACTCCATTTCCTCCATCGACGGCGAAAGCTCGTCGTGCCAGGTACGGGTCTTGTAGATGCGGGCCATGCTTTGTCCTTCTGATCCCGGCATATAGGCTTTCGAGCCGGACTCGGCAAATGGCCGGTTTGCCGTCCCGACGCGGGCAGGAATAAATTCCCCATGACTCCGCTTGACTCTTCGGGCGCCCTCTGGAATCCTAAAGAACATAACAGGAACAATTGTGAGTGGAAGCTGACCGTCATGGCGACAAGCGCCGTGGCGCGGGAGACTGTTTTTGCCCTGCGCCGACAGATCGCGAAGATCGAGGGAACGCTGCCCGAGCGCCTGGAGGCGCCGGCCGGCGCAGCTCCCGTTGATGCGGATGTCACGCCCCGGGATCTAACAATCGTCCGCCGCGGCCTCGCCGTGGCGCCGCCCGATGCGTTTCTGCGCACCGGCGCCGAGGGTCTCGATACTGCGCTCAGCGGCGGCCTGCCGAAGGCGGCGCTGAGCGAGATCCATGGCGCCGCGACACGTGATGCCGGGGTCGTCGCCGGTTTCGCCCTGTCGCTCGTCAGCCTGATCCTCAAACAGGAGCCGCCGCGACTGCCGGTCCTGTGGATCGGCACCGCGGAGGTCTTCCGCGAGGCCGGCTTCCCCTATGCCAGAGGGCTTCATGGCCTTTTCGGGATCGAGCCGGAGCAATTGCTGTTTTCCGAGGCGCCAAGGCTCCTCGATGGGCTGTGGGTCGCCGAGGAAGCCGCCCGGATGACGGCGCTCGCCGCCGTCATCCTCGAAATCCGCGGCAGCCCGCAGCGGCTGGACCTCACCGCGACGCGGCGGCTGCACGCCCGGGCACAGAGCGCCGGCCGGCCGGTGTTCCTGCTGCGCCAGGCCGGCGAGGCCGAACCGACGGCGGCATCCGTCCGCCTCGTCCTGTCGGCTGCGCCGTCGGCACCACGCCAGACGCTCGCCGGGCCGCTCGCCGGCTCGATCGGCCGCCCCGCCTTCACCGTCAGCATCGGCAAGAGCCGCACGGGCTTGCCGGGACAATTCACACTGGAGTGGAACCCCGATGAACGCAATTTCGAGGAAAGAAGGGCCGGGGAAGAACGGGCAGCGAATCCTGTCCCTGTGGTTTCCGCACCTCGCCGCGGAAAGGATCCTGCGGCAGCGTCTGGGGCGGTCCTGGCGTTCGCGGCCGTCGGATCACCTGCCCCTGGTGATCAGCCATCGCCAGGGGAACGCGCAGCGCATCGCCGCCCTCGACGAGCGGGCTGAGACGCTTCATCTGAAGCGCGGCATGGGCATAGCCGACGCGCGCGCCATGCACCCATCGATCGACGTAGTGGAAGCCGATCCCGAGGCCGACCGCCGCCTGCTCGAAAGCCTCGCCGACTGGTGCGACCGCTACACTCCGCTGGTGGCGATCGACGCAGCCGACGGCCTGTTTCTCGACGTCACCGGCTGCACCCACCTTTTCGGCGGCGAACGGGCGATGCTGGACGACATTCTGTCGCGCTTTTTCCATCAGGGTTTCGATGTCCGCGCCGGCCTTGCCGCCACACCTGGTGCTGCCTGGGCGGCAGCGCGGTTTGCCAGTGACCGCATCGTCCCCGGTGGCGAGGAGGAAGCGCTCCTCGCACCCTTGCCGCTGGCGGCGCTGCGCATCGAGCCTGATATCCGCGCCAGCCTGGAAAGCGTCGGCCTGCGCACGGCGGGCGCCATCATGGCAGCACCGCGCGCGCCGCTCGCCCGCCGCTTTGGCACATCGCTGCTTTTGCGCCTCGACCAGGCGCTCGGCCGCCTCGACGAGGCGGTGTCGCCGCGCCTGCCGGTCGCGCCGCTTTCGGTCGAACGCCATCTCGCAGAACCCATCATGCTGACCGACGAAATAGAGCGGCTGGTGAAAATGCTGGCGACGACGCTGAAGGTGGACCTCGAGCGCCGCGGCGAGGGCGCACGAAGGCTGGCGCTGCTGCTTTTCCGCGTCGACGGCGCCGTCAGCCGCATCACCGTCGGCACCTCGCGGCCCTTGCGCGAGCCGTTGCTGATCCAGAAATTGTTTCACGAAAGGCTTGCCGCGCTCGAACAGGACATCGATGCCGGCTATGGCTTCGATCTCGTGCGCCTCTCGGTCCTGTCGGCCGCGGCCTTCGACATGCAGCAGGCGGATCTCGCTGGCGAAACGCACGATGACGGCGCCGACATCGCCCTTTTCGCCGACCGCATCCGCGCCCGGCTCGGCGAAAGCGCGGTTTTGAAACCGGTTGCCGTCGAGAGTCATCTGCCGGAGCGCGCCGTCGCCACGCTTCCCTATGCGGAGGCGCCGCAAAGGGTCTATCCGCCGAAGAAGCCGGACAAGATACAAGACACTTCATCCACGCCTGTCTTTCAGCCGGAACGGCCGATCCGGCTGTTCCGTTCGCCCGAACCGATCGAGGTGCCGGCCACCGAAATGCCTGAGGGACCGCCGATGAACTTCCGCTGGCGGCGCGCGCTGTACCGGGTCGCGCGCGCCGAAGGGCCGGAACGCATCGCCCCGGAATGGTGGCGGGAGACGTCGGGGCCGGAAGACGCGCCGACCCGGGATTATTTCCGCATCGAGGATAGCGACGGCCGCCGTTACTGGCTCTACCGCCAGGGTCTCTACGGCGCCTCTCAAGTCCCGCCGCGCTGGTTCATGCATGGGGTCTTCGCATGAACGTGCTGACGGTCGTTCCCTATGCCGAATTCGGCATTCAGTCGAATTTCTCGTTCCTGCGCGGCGCCTCGAAACCGGAGGAACTGGTGGTCGCGGCAAAGTTCCTCGGATTTTCGTCGATCGGGCTTGCCGACCGCAACACGGTGGCCGGTGTCGTGCGCGCTTGGCAGCAGGCCAAGGTGGAAGGTCTTTCCTATCATCCCGGCTGCCGCCTGGTTTTTTGCGATGGCACGCCCGACGTTCTCGCCTATCCGCAGGACCGCAAGGGCTGGGGCCATCTGTGCCGCATGCTGACGCAAGCCAATATGCGCGACGATAGCGAAAAGGGCGCACCGCTTCTCTATCGCGACGACTTTTTTGAATGGGGCGATCTCATGTCCCTTGCGATCCTGCCGGATCTGTCGACGCCGGCGGAGGATGATCTCAAGCTGGTTAGCCAGCTCAAAGACCGCTTCGGCAAGAATCTGCGGCTTGCCGTTTCGCCGGATTATCGCGGCAACGACCGCTACCGTATCGAGCAGGCAGCTGCCATGGCTGAGGCATCAGGCCTTCCGCTGATGGCTACCAACGACGTTCTTTACCATACGTCCGAACGGCGCCGGTTGCAGGATGTGCTGACGGCGATCCGCCTCAACATACCTGTTGCCGAAGCGGGGCTGGAACTTGCGGCCAATGCCGAGCGCCATTTGAAGCCGCCAATGGAGATGGCGCGGCTGTTCCGGCGGCATCCGCAAGCACTGGCGGAAACGCTGCGCTTTGCCGGCGAATTGAGCTTCTCTCTCAGTGACCTCCAATACAATTATCCCGATGAACCGACGGAATCGGGCCTCGGGCCACAGGCCGAACTGGAAAGGCTAGCTCGAGAGGGAGCCGCGATGCGCTACCCCTCAGGCGTTCCCGCCGATGTGACTAGGCGGATCCGGGAAGAGCTCGCTTTGATCGAGCGCCTGAACTACGCGCGCTATTTCCTGACTGTCTACGACATCGTCAAATTCGCCCGCAGCCAGGGCATACTCTGCCAGGGGCGTGGCTCCGCGGCTAACTCGGTGGTCTGCTATTGCATCGGCATCACCGAAGTGGGACCCGAGCGGATCGACTCGCTTTTCGAGCGTTTCATTTCCGAGGAAAGAAACGAGCCGCCCGACATCGATGTCGATTTCGAGCATGAAAAGCGCGAAGAGGTCATCCAGTACATCTACGAGAAATACAGTGCCAAGCGCACCGCGCTTGCCGCGGCCGTCGTCAGCTACCGTGGCCGCTCGGCGATGCGCGAAGTGGCCAAGGCGATGGGCCTGTCGGACGATGTCAGGAGCGCGTTGTCCAGCTCGATCTGGGGTTGGTCGACCTCGGAGCTCGGCGAAAAGGAGACCAGGGCCGGCGGCCTCGACCAGACCGACCAATCGACAAGGCATGTGATCGAATGCGCCAACGAGATCATGGGCTTTCCCCGTCATCTGTCGCAGCATGTCGGTGGCTTCGTCATCACCAGGGACCGGCTCGACGAGATCGTGCCCATCATCAAGACGGCGATGGACGAACGCAAGATGGTCGAGTGGGACAAGGACGATCTCGACGCGGTGAAAATCCTTAAAGTGGACGTGTTGGCGCTCGGCATGCTGACCTGCCTGCAGCGCGCCTTCACCCTGCTTAGGGATTATTATCCTGAGGCGCGGGATGGCTATGGGCAACCCTATGTGCTGGCCACCCTCCCTGCCGAGGACAAACATGTCTACGACATGATCTGCCGCGCCGACACGATCGGCGTCTTCCAGATCGAATCCCGCGCCCAGATGTCGATGCTGCCGCGCCTCAGGCCGAAAACATTCTATGACCTGGTCATCGAGGTGGCGATCGTGCGACCAGGCCCGATCCAGGGCGACATGGTCCACCCCTATCTGCGCCGCCGGCAGGGCAAGGAAAAGCCCGAATATCCCAAGCCGGAACTGGAAGAAATACTCGGCAGGACATTGGGCGTTCCGCTGTTCCAGGAACAGGCGATGAAGATCGCCATCGTCGCCGGCGGCTTCAGGCCGGGCGAGGCCGATGAACTGCGCCGCGCCATGGCCACCTTCAAGCGCACCGGCACGATCGGCAATTATCGCAAGCGGATGGTCGATGGCATGGTTTTGCGGGGTTACGAAAAGGATTTCGCCGAGCGCTGCTTCAAGCAGATCGAGGGTTTTGGCGAATACGGCTTTCCCGAAAGCCATGCCGCCTCCTTCGCCCTGCTGGTCTATGCCTCCTGTTGGTTCAAGACATTTTATCCGGACGTGTTCTGCGCCGCGATCCTGAATTCCCAGCCGATGGGATTTTATCAGCCGGCTCAGCTTGTCCGCGACGCGCGCGACCATGGCGTCGAAATCCGCGAGGTCGACGTCAATTTTTCCGGTTGGGACTGCGCATTGGAGGACGCACCCTTCGACCCGGCCCGCATCCTCGGCCGCCATGCCGAAATGCGCGGTGTCATCCGGACCAATCATGCCGTCCGGTTGGGTTTTCGCCAGGTCAAGGGCCTGTCGAAGGAGCGCATGGAGGTGTTTGTCGCCAGACGCGGCGACGGCTACGAATCCGTTCGCGATGTCTGGCTGCGCTCAGGCCTCTACGTCGATGAGATCGAGAAGCTGGCGCAAGCCGACGCTTTCCGTTCGCTCGGCCTCGACCGCCGCGTCGCCCTGTGGGCGGTCCGCGCGCTCGACGGCAAGAGTGCCGCCGAGACCCTGCCGCTGTTCGACCAGCCGGCGATCCGCTTGCGCGATCTTGAGCCCGCGACCAAGCTGCCGACAATGCCGCTCGGCGAGCATGTCATCCACGACTATCGTTCGCTCGGCCTGTCGCTGAAGGCGCACCCGCTTGCCTTTCTGCGTCAGCGGCTGGACCGTTCCGGCGTCACGCCCAATGCGCGCCTCGGCCAGGTTCGGGACGGCAAGCGGGTTTCGGTCGCCGGCCTTGTCCTGGTGCGGCAGCGGCCGGGTAACGCCAAAGCGATTTTCCTGACGCTGGAAGACGAGCAGGCGGTGGCCAACGTCATTTTCTGGGAAAGAACCTTCAGCCGCTACCGGCCCATTGTCATGGGGGCGCGGTTGGTCCGTGTCACCGGCAAACTGCAGTCGGAATCGGACGTTATCCATATCGTTGCCGACAAGGTCGAGGATCTGACGCCGTGGCTGTCCGTGCTTTTGGAGGAGGCCGGCACCGGCCAGCCTGTCAATGAGCCTTCGGCCAGTGGGCGCATGGAGAATGACAACCGCGAAGAGGGCGTTGCAGACGCACATGCCCCACAAGCCGCGCCGGTCCAGCGGGATCTCGCGGCGCTGTCGGGAAAGGCGGAGAAGGTCATGCCAAAGGGGCGCAATTTTCAATAGGCCTTACACCGTTCAGGACGGTCCGCCCAGGCGCGGCGGCAATCCGTCCTCGAAGGGGAGCGAGCGCGCCTCCGAAGGCAGCATGATCGGGATGCCGTCACGCACCGGATAGGCAAGCCGTGCGACCCTCGAGATGAGCTCGCCTCGCTCCGGATCCCAGGTAAGCGGGCCCTTGGTCAGCGGGCAGGCCAGCAATTCCAGCAGTTTGGGGTCGACATTGGCCTTCTTTCCATCACGCCCGTCCACCATTCGGTCTGTCCTTCTCTGGGGTCACATTAGGTTTCGCGCGGCTCTCCCTTCTCCCCTTGTGGGAAAAGGTGTCGCCGAAGGGCGACGGATGAGGGGTGTGCCAGCTTGGCACCAACGGCGCTCCGTCCAGCACCCCTCAACCGTCTTGGCGCTGCGCGCCAATCTTCCTTCTCCCACAAGGGGAGAAGGAAGAGCCCCTATTGCAGGCTCGACCCGAAATCCTCGTTTTCGCGTGCCAGCGCCATTTCGGTGATGGCGATCAGCGTTTCGGCGCGTGTCTTCAGGTCCGCCGCTTCGAGCAGCGCCTGTTTCTCGGCCGGCCCGTAGGGAGCCATCATCGACAGCGCATTGACCAGCATGGCATTTTCGGCGCGGCTGACGCTTTCCCAGTCGGCTTCAAGATCGTTGGCCTGCAAATAGGCGCGAAATGCCTTGAGCAGCGCCGGCCGGTCGATCTCGGCCTCTGCCTGATCTTCGTCGAGATCGGTGAGAAAGGGCGCAAACCGGCACTGGCGGAAGGGCGTCTTGACCGCGAGCTCCTGCACGATGCGGAACCGGCACACACCTTGCAGCGAAATCAGGTAGCGGCCATCGCCGCTCTCGGACAGTGCGATGATACGTCCGGCGCAGCCGACATTGCAGAGTTCCGGCTCGCCATCGCCACGCCGCGCACCATCGAGGCTGGGCTGTATGACGCCGATCAGCCGCGATCCGGCGATCGCCTCATCCACCATCTCGAGATAGCGCGGCTCAAAAATGTTGAGCGGCATGCGGCCGCCCGGTAACAGCAATGCGCCTTCAAGCGGGAAGATCGGCACCGTCGACGGCAAATCCGTATCGAGCCGGTAATGCGCGTTTCCCGCCTGCACTTCAAACCTCCGCTCGCTTCCCTCAAGAAGCGCATCAAGCCCGCCCGCCCATCCATCGCAACCTGACGCGTAATCGTCACGAAGCGAAGAACGGATCGGTCAGGCCTCCTAATCTGGCGCAGCCGTCGTCGACCGCAAGGCCATCAGGCAAAAACAGCTTGATGCGCGCTCAGGAAAACAGCAGCGACGACAATTTGCGCCGCGCCGCCAGCGTTGCCTCGTCGGTCATGCCCCATGCCTCGAAGAACTGCAGCAACTGCGTCTTGGCGCCGTCGTCGTTCCACGAGCGATCGGCCTTGACGATCGCCAGCAGATTGTCGGCCGCGGCCATGCGCTCGCCGTTGGCGTTCTGGATCATCGCAAGATCGAAACGTGCCTGGTGGTCCCCGGGGTTCTCAGCCAGGCGCCGCTGGAGTTCGGCCGGATTGCCAAGTGCTGCTGCCTGCGCGGCAAGCGCCATCTTGGCGCGTACGGCGGCGAGTGGCGGCGCATCCTTCTTGGCTTCCGGCGCCCGCGCCAGCACCGCTTCGGCGCCCTCGCCATCGCCGGCCTCGAACAGCAGATCGCCAAGCCCGGCAATCGCCTCGATCGTGTCCGGCGCCTGTTCCAGGACGGCGTCGTAGATGTCCGCCGCGGTCTGTACATCGCCGGCGGCGCGCGCCTCCGCGGCCGCGGCAAGCGCCTCGGCCACCTGCGGCGCACCATTATTCTTGCCGCCGACCTTCTGGATGAACGCGGCGATCTGGCTCTCGGGGATGGCGCCCATGAAGCCGTCGACCGGCTGGCCATCCCTAAAGGCGATGACTGCCGGTATCGACTGAATGCCGAGCTGGCCGGCGATCGAAGGATGGTCGTCGATGTTCATCTTGACCAGCTTGACCTTGCCGCCGGCGGCCGTGACCGCCTTTTCCAGCAGCGGCGTCAGTTGCTTGCAGGGCCCGCACCATGGCGCCCAGAAATCGACCAGCACCGGCTGGCGGCGCGATTCCTGGATGACGTCGGCGGCAAATGTGGCGGTCGTCGTGTCCTTGATGACGTCGACGGCGACAGGCGGCTCGCCAAGCGCGACTTTCGCGGGAGTGGCCTCAGTGCCGCCATACTGCCCTGTGGTGGCATACTGTCCGCCATTGCTGCCAAATGGGCCGCCAAATTGATTGTTGTCGCTCATCTCGTCGCCCTTTCGGTCGCGCCGCCGGCCAACCGGCCCGGTGCAACGTCGTTAATTCTCACTCAGAAATCGGTTTATCGTCACCCATGTGGCGATCATCCCGTGACTTTCAAGATAACAGCATCATGCCCGGTTGCCTCGACGAATTTGACGAGGTCGGCGGCGGCGATTGATGTCGTTGCCTCATTGGTCAGCGGATGGGCATTGATGACGGCATGGCGCATCAACTCCTGGTCGAGAACGACCTTGACCCGCCGCGCCGTATCGTTGATCACGCCGAAAACCGTCACCGCGCCCGGTACGACGCCGAGAAGCTCCATCAGCATCTCCGGCTTGCCGAAGGAAACGCGCCCGGCGGCGCCGATGACATGATGGATCTGCTTGAGATCGACCACCGCCTCCTCGTCGACGCTGACCAGGAAGAAATTGTCCTTCTTGTCCTTGAGGAACAGGTTCTTGGTGTGCCCGCCGATAATTTCTCCACGCAGCGCCTGGGAATCGGCGACAGTGAACAGCGGCGGATGGCGCAGCGTCGAGACCTCGATTCCAAGATCGGCGAGAAAGGCGAAAAGCTCGGCTTCGGTTTTCGGCATGTTGTTTCTTGTGGGACTTTCTTGTTGTCGCGGTTTGGATCATGCCGTTTACGGCCAATGACGCGGCCGAGACAAGACCGTTGCGCGGCGACGCGCTGATTCCGCGCACGATCGGCGCTACGGAAGGCTTGTTTATTACGTGGCCGGGTGTGGCCAAAAAACCTGCGATTTCCCTGTTGCAATCGCTGCGCCCTTCAGCCATATAGGCGCGGCTTGCGGTCCAAAAGCCGCGCGAGCGGGTGTAGCTCAGGGGTAGAGCACAACCTTGCCAAGGTTGGGGTCGAGCGTTCGAATCGCTTCACCCGCTCCAGTTTCCTCTCGGAAATCAAGCGATTAAGAGGCGCCTTTCGGGGCGCCTTTTGCTTACAGGGCGTTGCAGCGGCGCGCGTCTCCCAGTCTCGCTCGCGATAGCGTTTGCGCTGGGCCGTGCGCAACGGGTTCTTCTCGCCATCGGCGGCGCCGGTGGCGGCCACCAACCTCCAACTCCACACAACCTATGTGGACGCGACCCCGCTCGGTGGTCGACTGCACCTCTGCGGACATTCGAAACCATGATGTTGCTTGAGTTGCAATGCGCTCCAGCGTCGGCACTGCCAACCGGCAAATCAGGCCGGGAGCCGCCACATTCGCACACGACCCGTACCACGCAATTCCGTTTCCTCGAGTGGGTCGCAAGGAAAATTTGGTCCGAGCAGTTTGCGAGTTGCATCCGAAATACGGATTTCATCGGGCTCCGCTGACGTTTGAATACGTGCGGCGAGATTAACGGTCTCGCCCCACAGATCATAGGCAAACCGCCTCTTGCCTATGACGCCCGCGACGATTGGTCCTGAGTGAATTCCAATTCTGAGTCTTATCGGTTCTCCTGCGAAGCGTTCGTGCTCAACCGCCTTCCGCAGTTCAAGTGCATAGTGCGCAAGGGCTTCTGCATGATCGGATCGCGCGGCGGGCAGGCCAGCGACCACCATCACACAATCGCCGATTGTCTTGATCTTTTCGCAGCCGTATTGTTCCGAGAGCAGATCCGCCGCCTTGAAGAAGTAATTTAAAATAGCGAGCGTTGTCTCGGCTCCGACGCTCCGCGCTCTTTCCGTAAAGCCGACGATGTCGGCAAAAAGCACACTCACGTCAGCATGGTTGTCTGCAATTTGTTCGTCCGCTTTTAACCGCTCCGCGATCGACGCCGGAAGAATGTTGAGGAGTAGGCTTTCGGCGCGCTGGTATTCACGCGACAATCCCTCTTGGCTCTGCCTCAACGCCTCGTTCGTCAATTGTAATTTTTCGTTGAGTTGACGCTCCCTCTCTTGCAGGAGTGTCATTTCATAAGCCTTCTGTTGAAGCCGCTGCCTGTTGTCGCGTTCGGCAGTGGCGTCAAGAAAGAGCAGCCACACGCTGGCATTGTCAGCAAAAAGATGAAGGTCCGCGACACGCCCGCTGGGCAGTTCGACCATGGCCATATGATATGGCAGCTCCGGACAAGGCAGCAAACCTTCCATGAATTCAAGCTGCTCGGCAACAGGCTCGCCAATGCGAAGTGATGAGAGTCCGTAGTGTTCAACACTACCGCCCATCGCTGCGATGCAAAGTTGGGCGTCAATTTTCAGATATGCGACAGAGTGCTCGTGGTAGAAGAAATCGTAAATCCAGCTTCTGACTTCTCGTGGCAATCCATGCATGGTCTATTTGGCAACCATCGAAGCAAGCTGACGAAACGCATCATCAACACATTCACCCGAAAGCGCACTTGTTAGATAGATTTGCCATCCAAGTTGCCTCAGTTCGTTAATCTCACTATCCGATATTGCCCAGCGATCGGCCAGATCGGATTTGTTGAACAGCAATACGAAAGGCATAGGGCCGAATTCGGCCTCGGCCCGCTCGCGCAGCGTGAGCGCCACGGCAAGAGTAGCGGCGCGGGTTCCATCGACGACAAGCACGAGCCCGCTCGCACCTCGCACATAGCTGACGCGGAATGAGCCGATATCGTCTTCGCCGGCCAAATCCCACAAAATCAGATCCACGGTTTTATCGGGCAATACAACACTCTTCTTGTCGATTTTCACTCCCACCGTGGTCAAGTAGGTTTCTGAAAAGATGCTTTGCACAAACCTGCGAACCAGACTTGTCTTTCCGACAGCGAACCCGCCCAACATGCAGATCTTCTTTTGCAATATCCTGGGCTCCGCCCTAGTGGAAATTTACCGTAACCGAAACTCTGCGATTGGCGGAGCTCCCGGTTCGGCTATCTTCAGCCTCCGCTGGCTCAAAGGTGCCCGCGCCGCGGACCAAGAGCAATTCCGGATCGACGCCGCGCTTCTTGAGAAGCGCACGAACTGTCTCCGCGCGGGCGGCGCTGATCGACACCTTGGCCGTTTCACGGCCCGTCGCGTCCGAATGGCCGGTCAACATGAACTGGGCTGTTACACCTGCCTCGCGGGCATCCTTGGCCAATTCCTTCAACTGATTCGCCAATTTGTCGAGAACCGGCAATTGCTCTGGTCCCGGTACAGCCTTGCCAGAATCGAAGAAAATGTCGACCGCTTGAATAGCGTCCCTCAAATGCGTGAGTTCCTGAGGGGTCGACTCACGCAGCTCGGAGATATCTAGAGAGAGTCCGTCCGCGGACAGCTGTTGGGAGGCGACCCGCGCCCGGTTTATCCAGGCGGCAGGAGCCTCACCCACGGCAACGATGCGATCCTGGATGGTCATAAGCCGAACCGATTTCGGCGGAGCAAGCGACGCCACCAGCCGCTTCAGCACGAACTTCGGATCGAGGCTCTGATAGAATTGCCACTGCGAATGAACGCGAGCCGGATCAACCCCTGTTCCGGACAGCAGAGCCTGCGGGTCGGCGGCCTGCGGGTCTCTCAGGCCGGAAATATAGAAGTGTCCACCCCTCGCCCTTTGTTGGGCGACGATGATCCCCGGTTGAGCCTCAAGTCGCGACACATAAGTCTGCCAGTGCTCCGCCTCGCGTGCTTCGGGGCTCACATCACGAACCTTGGAGATGTCGAATACCGGTCCGCCTGCCGAAAGCTGTCGGGCCGCTGCGCGCGCCCGATCTATCCAGGTGTCGGGAGCCTCACCCTCGGCAACGATGCGATCCTCGACGATCGAAAGCCGAACCGATTTCGGTGGAGTCAGCGACGCGGTTAGCCGCTTCAGCACGAACTTCGGATCAAGGCTCTGATAGAATTGCCACTGCGAATGAACGCGGGCAGGATCAATCTGCGTTCCGGACAGCAAAGCCTGCGGGTCAGCGGCAAGCGGGTCTCTCAGGCCGGCAATATAGAATTGGCCATCGCGCATCTTTTGTTCGGCAACGATGATGCCCGGCTGGGTCTCCAGTCGCGACACATAGGCCTGCCAGCGCTCCGCCGCGCGTGCTTCGGGGCTCACATCACGAACCTTGGAGATGTCGAATACCGGTCCGCCTGCCGAAAGCTGTCGGGCCGCTGCGCGTGCGCGATCTATCCAGGTGTCGGGAGCCTCACCCTCGGCAACGATGCGATCATTGACGATCGAAAGTCGTACTGAATCCGGCGGAGCCAGCGACGCCGTAAGCCGCTTCAACACGAACTCCGGCTCAAGGCTCTGATAGAATTGCCACTGCGAATGAACGCGGGCGGGATCGACCTGCGTTCCGGACAGCAAAGCCTGCGGGTCGGCGGCAAGCGGATCTCTCAGGCCGGCAATATAGAATTGGCCATCGCGCACCTTTTGTTCGGCAACGATGATGCCCGGCTGGGTACTCAGCCGCGACACATAGGCCTGCCAGCGTTGCCCGGATTGCCAGGAAAGAAGGAACCAACCGCCTGCCGGAATCAAAACCAGCAGGACTGCAGCCACCACCAGCCAAGGAAATCCCTGGTTAGAGTCCTCCTGCTTTAGTTCAACGCAGGTCTGCAACAGCGTCTCTACGCCGACCAACTGCGAACTGTCGCCGCCAAACTGCTCTAAAGCCTGTGGGCCTTCATCATGGATGCGAAGCAACACATCGCGAAATATTTCATGTAATTCCTCTGGCGGATTTCCCCGGATCACCGCAACCAAGGTCGCAAACGGTCCAACTTCCGACCAGAGACGAAGCTCCCCAAAACGGATAGTGTCCAGGCCGCTCTGTTCTTTCTCGTTAAATGAGTCTTTCACAAAATCTTGAATTGCACTAAGCATCGAAGAAATGAGTTGAGGATCTTCGCTCGTTGCATTTTCGGCAGTTACATGCGCTATCAAAAGCCCGGAATTGCGGTTAATCAGAAAGACATGCTCTACACGATAGACAAGCGAATGCTTAAGAACAACTTCTGAGAAGCTTGCGCCCGTTCTCCAAGCTTCAAATCTCCACTTGAGCCCATGCCAGGTAAATATATGTCTTAAAGTTTCATTCAGCGACTGAAAGGTCTGATCGATCTTTTCCCCGATCGACTTGCGAATTGCCGGCAGAAACACCGGGTATAGTATATCCGTAAGCGTACGCGGGCTCTTCTGGATGGACCGTTGCACGGCCCTCTCGACAGCTGGCGCAAGTGCCTCGCCGAGTTGCGCATGAGGCGCACGTGCGGCTGCACTGGGGAGAACACCCCCCACTGCAGACGCAAGCTGCTCAGGTTCGTCGAGCAGGTGCGTAACTCGTGAAAGCTCCGAAATTTCGCGGCCGACCAGCAACTGGCGCAGCGTTTCCATGCGAGGATCGGCGGTGGGAACTCCGTCGAGACGCGCACGATAGTCCGGATCAACGTTCCGGGCAATTTCGACCAAAAGATTAGCCAGAGCCTCGCGATCAATCTCTGTATCGTTCGAAGCTGCTCTTTGAGGAAGGCTGATTGGGTCGACGGTCGACGTCAAGTTCCGATCAACTCACTTTCCAGCTACGTTCCGAGTTGCTCTTGCTGCCGACGGGATCCTGATTTAGACATTTTGCAACCTCAACAAACAGGCCGGCCAAAAGATTTCGGTCGGTCTTGACGTTGCTGAGATCGGAAAACATCTTTTCCATTAGCATCTGCATGCTTTCATTCTTTTGCTTGATTTCCTCACGCAGCAATTGATCGCTTCGATTTATCCGGTCCGCGACTTCGCGCTCAAGCTCGCTCAATTGATCCGACAACGCGCGCACCTGCTTTTCAAGCGCCTGATTTTGCTCACGAAGATTCCGGTCAATCTCCTTGTCGGCCTCGGCTCGTGCATCTTTTTCGTTCCGCAATTGCGCCGCGAGCGATTCGACCTGCTTCTTTGCATTTGACTCGTACATTTCAAGATTGCGCTTGGCCTCGGATTCTACATCCTTGAAGCGCTGCAAGAACCGTTCTTCAAGCTTGGAAAAACGGCGGTCATAGTCCTGCATCTGGTTGCCGAACAGCAGATCACGTATCTTGTCGACACCTACAGCGTCGCCGGAGACCCCGCTCTCGCGAGCCTGGACCCCCATGAAGGCCAGCCCGTTTCCGTCTGCATTACTTATCAGATTTTCGTCCGCTTTATTTGCTGAAGAAGCGGTATTCGAAGATTCCTTAGCCATCCTTATGCCCCTTCATTTGAACACCTGCCACAGTGCAAAACTCAAAAACACCCAAGCATGTCAGCAAAATACCCGGCTCGCAAGCCGGAATCTTCTTGACGTAAGCCAATTCGTGCGTCCCTTTTACATCTCTTCGACTAGCAGCAATGCACGAGTTCCGATTGGTGTCGCTCTCGCATCTCTTTGTGATAGCAGCCACAACCGGCTAATCTAATCGACCATTGGACGCAATCTACTATCGAGATGAGTAATACAATGTTCCGGCTATAGCTACTGGAGCGCAATTAAGTAGCGCGGACCCATTAGAAGTATCTAAATTAGCTGGTCTGGCGGCGCACATACTGTCTCGCACCCGGCTATATACTGCGACGATCCGCTTCCGATGCGGGCCCAACGGTAGAAGGGAGGTCCTCTTTCGCACGGAGAATGGCTGTTCGAGAATGCCCCTCGGAATCGGGGCGTTTCGGTCGACAGGAGGGGAGCAATTGTCCCAATAACGGCAGTCATTCACACCATAGCTTCAGTGGGCTTGCATTTACGGCGCCCCCGATTGCAAAAGACATCTGTCTGCCGTAGCTGTTCACTCATACGGTGCCAGGGACCATAGCTTGTGGTCATGGAGCCGACTCCGGGGATCGACATGAGTATGCGGCATGCTTGGCTTTGACGTGCATCTGCGACAGCTGGCGCCCAAGCTCGGCGGCACGGATGCGAATGCTGCGCCAGGCTTCCAGCATCGGTAGCGCGACAGGAAGAGTTCGCAGGAGACTGTTTGGACGCAGCGTCCCTTAGGACCGTTCCCTTTGGCAGGAATCGCCGGCTATGTTTCGGGACTCTTGTTCTACCTTCGAACCAGGCACGGGTAAGACGGCGTGGTGCATAATCCCTTGGTTTCAATCGTGGTTCCTGCGCACAACGCTGAGGTAACGCTGGCGCGCGCACTCGATTGCCTTGTCGATCAGGAAATAATGGACTGGGAGGCGATCGTCGTCGACGACGCCTCCACGGACGCCACCGCCGCGATTGTCGCCGGTTATGTGGAGCGCGATGCCCGGTTTCGGACGTTGAGCTCTTGCGCGCATAGCGCCGCCGGCGCGCGCAATAGCGGGATCTCGACAGCGCGCGGCCGCTGGCTCATGTTCCTGGATGCGGACGATTGGGTGGACGCCAGCTTCCTTGCGAAAATGCTGGCCGCACTTGAAGCCGCGCCCGATGCGGTCGCCGCCTATTGCGGTTCCCGGCGCGTGATGCCCGATGGCGAACTCACCCCGTCGAGCATCCCGACGGAGGTTGCGATCCAGCCCTTCGAGACATTCGCCCGCCGGTGTGCCATTTGCAGTCACGCGCTGCTCGTCGAGCGGAAGACAATTGTCGAGTTGGGCGGCTTCGATGTTTCGCTGCGCACCTGCGAGGACTGGGATGTGTGGCAGCGCCTCGCACGTCTAGGCAAATGTTGGGTGATGGTCGACGAGCCGCTCGCTTTTTATCGGACCAGCCCCAACTCGCTCACCCGCAATTCGACGCAGATGCTGGTAGATGCGGAAATCGTGATCGCCCGCGGCTTTTCTCCTGATCCCAGGGTCAAACACCCAGCATCGGCTCACGCCAATGGAGCGATCGAGGCTAACGGCCGCACCGCTTCCGAAGCACTCGCGTGGTTCGCATTGTGGAACGCCGCGTCGGATTGCGGCTGCGGCTCGCGATCGATCGACCCGCAGTCCCTGCGCGCGCTCCCGGCAGGACGTAAGTGGGCGCGTGACATCGCCAAGGTGGCCCTCGATGGCCTTATGGTAGGAAGCCTATCGGTGCCAGCGCAATTGGCTGCCAGATGGGACAGGTTCGGCGGCTCCCTCACCGAGTTGATCACCGAACTCGGCAAGGTCTGGGACGATCCCGTCGCGGGTCGCCGCGTTCAGTATCAGCTTGAGGAAATGCTTCTCGACTTCGACGATCTTGCCGCGCCGCGCAGACTGGCGCGGACACTCGGAATTCGCGTCGACGCTCGAGATCCGGCCTCGATCGAATTGCCGGAAGGAATCGATCAAATTTATGCCTATCTGGTGATGGATGGCCAGATCGAAGCTGTCGTGCTGTTCGGCGTACTCGGGAAAGTGACAAGGCGCCATTGGATTGAATTGATCCGGAATTTCGTGCCCCCTGAGCGGCTTATACACAGTGCCGCTCGACCTGCGAGGCGATCGCCTGTACATGCCCCGCAAAAGGACGCCGGTGCCGACAAGTCAAACATGTTTGCAGCCGAGGCATTGTTGTCCATCGGGGGACGCCGGTCTGATCGGAACACTCACTTCGGCAAACTCGCGCGGTTGGCCGCGGAAGCGCGGGGGCTGGTTCGGTCGAGCGCCGAAGCTACAGAGCCGCTTGCAGCGCCACGCCGTGCATCGGCCGCGGATGGGCACGACAATGATCGCACGTCGTTCTGGAATCGCCGTTTCGCGATCGAGGATCCCTGGAACTACGGTTCGTCTTATGAGCAGGAAAAATATGAGCGGCAGCTCGATATTCTGCCTGCCGGTCCGATCGAACGGGCGCTTGAGCTGGCCTGCGCGGAGGGGCACTTCACGCGGCAGCTGGCGCCGCGAGTGGGCCATTTGACCGCAACCGACATCTCCGCCGTAGCCATCGGGCGAGCGCGCGCGCGATGCAGCGATCAGCCGAATGTTGAGTTCGGCGTACTGGATTTCTGCGCGAACACGCTGCCGGGTGAGATGGACCTGATTGTCTGTTCGGAAGTGCTCTACTACCTCGATGATCTCGCCGAGTTGCGGCGCATCGCCAAAAAAATCGTTGAGGCATTGGCGCCTGGCGGCAGTTTCATCAGCGCACACGCATTCGTGTTACGTGACAATGTTGAAAGGACCGGCTTCGACTGGAACACATTCGGTGCACAAGCGATCTCAGAGACGCTGGCAGGGACCGAAGGCCTCGTCCTCGATAAATCGATCCAGACCGAGCTCTATCGCATAGACCGCTTCCGCCGCCTGTCACCGGACGACGTGGCGACGGAACCGATGATTGATCAAGTGCCAATCCGCGCGCGCCTTGAAATCGGGGTCGCGCGAAATATCGTCTGGGGCGGGGCGCGGGCCTTGCGCCGCGACGTTGCGCGTAGCGAGCGGCGACAGCGTATCCCTGTCCTCATGTATCACAGCGTCTCCGATGAAGGTCCGGCCGCGCTCGCCCGTTTTCGGCTCACGCCCGCCGCATTCCACAACCAGATGGCATGGCTACGCGCCAATGGCTTTCACGCGATTAGGTCCGAGCAGCTGGAATGGTTCATCGCCAACCGTCAACCTTTCGTTGGCCGCCCAGTGCTCATCACCTTCGACGACGGCTTCCAGAACTTTGCCGACCATGCCTGGCCGATCTTGCGCGCGAACGACCTGACCGCGGAAGTGTTCCTGGTGACGGACCTGGTGGGTGAAAGTGCACTGTGGGACGCCGACAGCGGTCCGCCAACGCAGCTTATGGACGCCGGGACGGTGCGACGCCTCGCCGGCGAAGGTGCGTTCTTCGGAAGCCATCTGGCGACGCATCGCGCGATCGATGGTCTGTCGAGCTCTGACTTGGCCGCCGAGCTCCTGCGCTCTCGTATGTTCATCGAACGGTGGACCGGTCGGCCAACCACGGCGTTCGCTGCACCCTTCTCTGTCACCGACCGACGGCTTGGCCGGCTGGCCAAGGAGTGCGGCTATCGGATCGGCTTCGGCGGCAGACATGGGCCGGCGGGCCTCGATTGCGATCCCATCGACCTTCCGCGCATCGAGATTCGCGGGGATCGCTCGCTCGATGACTTTGTTGCCCGTGTCGAGGCCGTGCTCGAATGAACGGTGAAGCCGGGTGCGTGGCTGCCACGAGCGTGCGGGTCATTGCCAGAACCGTACATTCTGGCTCGCCGAGGTCAACGTCCAGATTTGTAACAAATTTGGTTCCGCTTTTTGTTCAGCGTCCCGCCCGTTTACCTCGTTCGCAAGTCTATTGGGCGACTTGGGACACGGCTGACATCAGCTCCTGCGGGTTTGGCCCCCTAAACATGTATCGCCCACCCTCTGGAACCTCCGTGAAGCTCCAGCGGACGATCCCCTGCCGGTCCAGTAGGAATTGACCGATCAGTTGTCCGAGTCCCGTTGCCATCATCTGCTCGTCGGCTTCGGTCAGTTCGTAATGGTCCCTTTTGTCGAGGATTTCGCCGGCCGCAATAGGATCCATTGGACCGGGCAACTCGCTTGGGATATCGACCCGCATATCCTTCACCGCTGCCATCGAGACCTTGTACGGCCAGTTCGTCTCGTTTTGGGTGAATTCGAGATTGGGCAGTCCAAAAGCACGATGTGAAGCGCGTTCAGGGTCGGAGGCCGCAAGCAGATTCGGCATCGGGTGGTAGCGGAAATAGAGACGCGCCCGCTCGATCGGCGTGTTGACCACCGTCAGGCTCCCCACGCCCTTTTCGCGCAGCTCCGGATCAAGCCGCGCCTGGGCGGCGATATGGCGCCGGCAAAACGCACAATGCAGACCTCGAAACAAGCCGACCAGCACCGGTTTTTGTCCGCGAAAGTCGTCAAGCGCGATCTTGCCTTCCTGGGTAATGGCGTCGAGTACCACGTTCGGCGCACGGTCGCCCGGTTGAAGCGGTACCAAGTCACTAGGCGCGGACATTTCCAACCTCCAACCCCGGCTAGTCGAGAAAAGGCAGCACCACAAGCGCTTCCGGGTCGAGCCCGTGCTGGGCGCATATATCCTGCGCCAGGGAAAAGTAGCGTTCGGCCTCGTCCAGATTGTCGAGGTCGAGATTAAGCGTTGCAAGACCATCATAGCACGGAAACAGCAGTTGGGGTTCGCCCGTTTCTAGGGCTACGTCCAGTGCTTCGTTAAACAAGCCAACCGCCAGTTCCGGACGGCCGTTGCACTGGTGGATCTGCCCAAGCACGATCAACGGCACCGGCAGGTGCTCGCGCTGGTCGAGTGCCCGGTCGATCTCGATGGCCTTCTCGGCAGCAGGCACGCCCTCCGTTGGACAGCGATCCGTGAAAGTACAACAAGCGACCGCCAGATTGGCGAGGAGGCGCGCCTGGAAGCCTAAATCACCAATATGGCGCGCCACTTCAAGACCGCGCCGACAGACCTCCATCGCCTGTGCCGGATCGATGGTCGTGTAAAGCACGCCGAGATTGGTGTAGCCGCGGCAGGCCGCACCCAGTAGGCCGGCGGCTTCGGCCAATTCAATGCTGTGCTCAACCTGACGCACGGCTTCACGGTTTCGCCCAAGGCGAGCCAACGCAACAGCCTTGGTATTAAGTGCCTCGGCGGTCACAAGAGTGGCATCACACCCCGCCTCGGAGACATCCTCCGTTGTAAGAGTGCCTACGCAATCCAGCGCCGCGTCTGCCCATTTTGCCGCGAGAGCGTGATCTCCGTTACGGAACGCCTGTCGGCCACGTTCTTGCCAGAGATGCGCCTGCTCGACTGGGGCATCCGCTCCATCGAGGAGCGCTGCCGCTTCAGCATAGCGGGTTTCTGCGCTGTCCCGCTTGCCGACGTCCCAGAGCAGCCGACCGATCTTACGCAAAACTCGCGCCGATGCGACACGATTGGCCGACTCGCGGTATGCCTGCAACACCGTCTCGTAGTGGTGGTGCGCGATCTCGCGGCGGCCTACCGGGCCACTCAAATCGGCAATGCGCTCTGCAATTGCCAGTTTGAGCGGTGTTTGCCCGGTCGCGCCCAACGCAGCCAGTGCTCGCTCGTAGAAGCGAAGGGCGTCGTCGTTGGCGTATATCATGCGAGCACGATCGCCCGCCGCCTGCAGGTAATGCGCGCCCCTCTCCCGCTCGGCGCTCTGTGCGAAATGATGACCGAGTACGGTCAAGTCCTCGAGCCGTTCCGGCTTACCGCCGCACAGTTGCTCCAAGGCAGCACCGACCCGCCCGTGGATGTCGGTCCGGCGTTGCAGGAGCATATTCTGGTAGATCACGTCCTGCAGCAATGTTTGCGTAAAGCGGTAGCTTTGCGACGAGACCGAGCCTGATCCGGCAACTTCCTCGATGATTTCCGCATCGCAAAGCAGTTCGCAGCCGGCTTCTAGCCGGTCGGGGTCGGCTGTCACGGCTTTCAGAAGTGTGGCATCAAAGCGCGGGCCGATTACCGCGGCTTCCTGGGCCAGCCGGCGCACCTCTTGGGGCAGCCGGTCGACGCGGGCAAGCAACATTGCCTGGATAGTGGCGGGAATGCCGGTTGCGACTTCGCCTGCCACAGTCCGCCATCGCTGGCCCTCGCGCATCAGCACACCGCGATCGATAAGGCCGCGAACGATTTCTTCTACAAAAAGGGGGTTGCCGCCCGCGCGCTCGAGGATCTGGTCGAGAAGCCCTCCTGCGGAGTTTACCCAGCTCTCGCCGAAAAGCGCCGCCAGCAGGCTGCGTCCGTCATCATTGTTGAGCGGCGAAAGCCTGAGCGCTGTGTGACTGACCCGGCTTGAGTCGAGCTGGCCGTTGTCCGGCGCCGGACGATGCGTGACCAGCAACATCAACCGCGTGCGTTCCAACCTGTCCATCACGAAACGTAGTGCCTCGAGCGACACGGCGTCGGCCCAGTGCAGGTCTTCGACGACAATCAACAGCGGCGACAGCGCAAGCCGCCGTTCGACGATTGTGCGGACTGCGTAGAGAATTTGCCGCCGCAGCTGCTCGGGCTCGACATGCTGCAAGGTGGCATCAGGGTCGCCAAGGCCGAGCACATGGTAAAGCAAAGGCATCAGCCGCTTCGCCGCCTCGCCCTCCAGGCCGAGATCGGCAAGCAAGCCTGCGAGCTTCCCCCGCACTTCGTCCCCACTGTCGTTTTGCATCATCCCGGCAGCGCTGCGCACCACTGCGCCCAAGGCGCCAAATGATTGTTCGCCCAGCGGTGAGCACGTGGCCAGCCGCACGGCGACCTTGCGAAAACGATCCTCGTCGCCGACGCGGGCGACGAACTCCTTCACCAGCCGCGATTTCCCGATACCGGCTTCTCCGACGAGGCGGACAAGTTGGGCCGAGCCGCTGCACGCCTGGTCAAGGCTCGCCATCATTCTATTGAGCTCCGCACCACGACCTACTATCGGCGCACTGAGGCCGAGCGCCTCAAGCCCACGCGCTGCACGCGGCCTCGCGAGCGGTGCATCCAGTCGATGGACGAGCACACTGCCAGCCTTGCCGCGAAACACGACATCACCCAGCGATTCGTACGAGAAGGCATGCCGGGTCAGCCTGTGAGTGAGCTTGCCTACCAGCACCTCACCCGGTGCGGCCAGCGATTGCAGGCGTTGCGCCGTATTCACTGTGTCGCCGGTCACCGAATAGGATTTGGCGGTGCCGATGCCCAATCCGCCAGTAACGACCGGACCAGTGTTTATGCCGATGTGGAGTAACAGAGGCGAGCCGGAGTGGGGGGTGCTTTCGCCGAGCCGGGCCGTCCGGGCGATCATGTCGAGAGCGGCGCGAAGCGCACGTTCCGGATCGTCCTCATGCGCGACCGGCGCACCGAACAAAGCGAGCAGTGCATCGCCGATGAATTTGTCGACGAAACCACCAAAGTTTCGCACGGCCGCCGTCAATTCCTTGAACAGTTGGTTCTGCAGCGCTTGCATGACCTCGGGGTCGAGCTGCTCGCTGAGCGTCGTGAAGCCGCAAAGGTCTGCGAACAGGACGGTTACCGTCCGTCGATCGGCGTCGGAGACGGGATGCAGCCCATCTTCGCTTTCGATGTTCGGAAGCAGCGACGGAGTTCGAGAAGGCGGCACAGGGGTCCGGCTTGGCGTCGGAACAGTCCGTTCGACGGCTTTTGCGGGCGCACCGACGCTTGCTCCACATTTAGGACAGAACTCGAAATCAGGTGCGCAGGGGTAGCCGCAACTGGCGCATGGCACGGGCTGGCGCCTGCCACACCTCGGACAGAAGGCGTAACCGCCCTCAACTTCGAAACCGCAGCCCGAGCAGTCCATCGAACAAGACCTCACTAGAGGCCGTGACGCCGTGATCTCGCCACGCACTTCACGGCCAGGCTATTATCAAGGATGCACCGATAGCCGCCGACCGGCAAGCGGCAGCGCAAATGGGCATCTAGCGATCCGTGTAGGTCTGGCCGTCGTTTGCGAAAGTTCCCTCTTACCCTCCGTCTTCCTGCTATTGTGGAGATGAGGACACGGACCCATGAGCGAGAATCGTAAGCTAGTCGCAATCCTGGCTGCAGATGTGGTCGGATACAGCCGGCTCGCGAGCGCGGACGAAGATCGTACTTTGGCGAGGTTGCGGGCACTGCGCAGCGACCTGATCGATCCGACCATCGCAGTGCACCACGGGCGGGTGATCAAACGCACCGGGGATGGGGCGCTGGTTGAGTTCCGCAGTGTGGTGGATGCCGTGCGCTGCGCCGTTGAGGTTCAGAATGGTATGGTTGAGCGCAATGCCGGCGTGCCGCAGGACCGCCGCATCGAGTTCAGGATCGGCATCCATCTGGGGGATGTGGTCGAAGAAAGCGACGGCGACCTGATGGGCGACGGCGTCAACATCGCATCGCGTTTGGAGGGCGTCGCGGCGCCCGGCGCCATCTGCCTGTCCGAGGATGCCTATCGCCAGGTCAAGGCGAGGCTCGACCTCTCGGTCAGCGAT